>JAFOBK010000258.1 GCA_017381835.1 Oscillospiraceae bacterium
GAAGATCATCTGGTGAAGCTGCTTCATCCCCAGAATGATACAAAGTATATCTTCGTCATTCCCAATTTGGAATTTGCAGACCAACTGGTACTGCCCGATACACCGTATCTTTTTGCTACCATCGAGCTGAGCGACAGGGAAATCCCCAACATTATTTTCTACTCAGATTAGGAGACTACATGTCTGAAAATACCATTTTTTCTACCACAGCCGAACGGATACTGCGCATCCTTCCCAAGCTGTATACCGGGACAGCGCAGATACTGTTTGCCTATCAGCATGGCCATCAGAAGGAAGCAAATGACATGGCATCGGAGTATGAGCTGCTTGCCGAAAAGCTGACCAGCTGCTACAGGCTACTCCCCTCCTATACTGGTTCTCCCAACAGCCGTCTGACAGTTGAACAGAACATGGCTGAAGCCATCTCCGTAGAGATGGGTTTCACCCATGAGGGGTGGTTTGTGCTGCGGATCCCCAGACTGCTCCCCCGCAAGGAGCGCGGAAAAGGATCTGCAGACTACATCCGTGGTTTCCTTTATCCTGCTATGCAGCGATTCTTCCAGACCGAAATCCCAGTTCGCTTCGACAACTGTGTCATTATTTACAGGCACATCTATGACCGAAACGAACCAGCTCGGCGACAGCGGGACCACGATAACATTGAGGTCAACTTCGTTACCGATACCATTGCCCTTTTTGTCATGACCGATGATGCCCCTCTTCGCTGCCAGCACCACTACTGCTGTGCCCAAGGCACGCAGGAACGGACCGAAGTATATGTGGTACCGGAATCTGATTTTACCAGCTGGTATGAGGCCGCAAAACACTTTCCTGACGAGGGGGTAACACTCCATGCACAGACCACCATTTGGCCGGAAAAAGATGTCCCAAAACAAGGGTAAATCCACACTGCGCCGAACCAACAGTTTCCGAAATCCAAAAAAGCGTTGGGCCACAAGAGAAAATCGTTTTCAAAGGTGGTCCGATTTCGTTGGGAGGAGCAGGCATATGGACGAAAACGCTTCCAATCGGAGGGCAGGAATATGATTACGGTTCGACCTGATTCTCGTGTGTATTTGCTTCTCACACTGCTGTCCTATGTTGGGGAATTTCCTCTTTCTTCTATTCATCTTCTTGGTAGCAAAGAGGCTTGGCGGAAGCTCATTCACCAACTGTCTATTCAACAAACCTTTCGCTTTCCTGATATGTCTGAAAGAATCAGCTGCAAGCTGCTGCTGATTAACGGAAGGGGCCGAACAAAATCTATTCGCCTTTCCAAATCTGCCGTGAGTATTCTGGAACAGTTCAAACCTGATGCAGCACATTACTACACGGATTACTTTTTGAAGCATAATCACTCAGGTGATGAAAAGCGGGTGGAACGGCTTCATCGTGTTGCCGAAGCAGTTGCCTTTTTCCGACAGGCTGGGTATGAGACTTGCCCATATCTGCTTCCTCACCTACAGTTGTTCGCCATCCGGAATGTTGTCCCCGATTCCCCTTCCTTCTACATCAGCAATGAGCTGAAGCACATCGGTGATGATGATGTCAACAAAATCAGCTTTTCCCGAATCACCGGAGCAATTTTTGCACAGGGCGGTTGCTATGCTGTGTACAACAGCAGAGATTACCTGATGAAATGGAACGGCCGTGGTGAATCCAAAACCAGACTCCTGCTGACCGAAATTGCCCGAATGAATGCCAAAACCGAAGAAGTCACATCTGCCATTCTTCTTGGCAAAGACTACGATATCGCAGCTATGACGCTGCGCTCTCTGAACAGCATCAAGCGAGCCGAGATGCGGTTCGATTCCAACTATGACCACCTTCACTTCATCCCGATGGATTCATTCGGTATGAGACTTGTAAATATCCTGACCCTCCCAGACCGGCGTGAGAATCTGCTGTCCTTGTTGTTTGATGAAGACGACCGAACAAATGGAAACAGTATCTTCGACTATGATGCACTGGAGAAAGGCATCTATGTCTTGTCGTTCCTCGACAGCGACATCATACGCCTCAACCGCTTCCGGGAAGCCATTGGCAACCGAAACGCCGAGATCATTTGCTTCCCGGAACAGGTTACATTCCTGCGCAGCTTCCTGGGCAATTATGTCCGCCTGCGCACAGTCACACTGGACAGTGTGGAGGAAGCACTTCAAGAAGATTGGAGAACTAACTATGAATGAAAAGCATCGCCGTACGGCGATCATCTTTGCTGCCAGTGTCAGCACTGTTGCACTGCTCTACATTGGTGGCTTGCTGGGTCAGTTGATGACCAACTACAATCGTTGGATGGATTCCGGTGGCATGATGGATGGAACGCTGCTCCCTGCACCGGATTTTGGCCTTTTTGCTTGTCTTATCCATGCTTTCAGTCTGAATGGCATCAAGTCGATTTTTCTCATTCTCGCCGCAGGCGCAGCACTAATCCTCTATTTGAAGCTTCATGACAAGTTTAGCGGCACGGAATACGATCCCCGTGGCTTTACCAAGAGCAAAACCGGCATCTATGGTACCGCAAGCTGGATGAGTGATAAAGAACTGAAATCAGTCTTGGAGCTAACCACCCCCGACAAAGCTACTGGCATGATCCTCGGCGAACAGAAAGGACAGCTTGTGTGTCTACCAGAAAATACCAGACTCAATCGGCACTGTGCCATCTTTGGTGCCAGCGGCACGATGAAATCCAGAGCTATCATCAGAAATGCTCTTTTCTCTGCCATCCGCAGAGGCGAGTCCGTCCTAATCTCCGACCCCAAATCCGAAATGTACTCCGATACAGCTGAGCTGTTTCGGAATTACGGATATGAGGTCAAGGTTCTGAATCTGGTTGCCCCCAAGCATGGTGATTCCTGGAACTGTATGTCCGATTTGAACGGCGACACCATGATGGCGCAGGTTCTCACCAATGTCATCATCGGCAACACCAGCAGCGGCAAGGGTGACCACTTCTGGGACAACGGTGAATCCAACCTACTCAAGGCCCTTGTCCTCTATACTGATCTGGATAAGAGTCTCACCCCGGAGCGGAAAAATCTGGCCTACGTCTATCAGCTGCTTACCCGGAACTCCGAAAAGACACTGACAGCCATGTTCGAGCAGCTGCCAATGGATCACCCTGCAAGGGCTCCATTCAATCTGTTTTCTCAGTCCAGCGACACGGTCAAGTCCGGCATCATTCTCGGTCTAGGAACCCGTCTTCAGGTTCTTCAAAACGAAGCTGTAAAGCAGCTCGTATCCTTCTCCGATATCGACCTCACCGCCCCAGGCAAACGGAAATGCGCCTATTACATCATCCTCAGCGATCAGGAGACTTCGATGGCTTTCTTGTCCTCGCTGTTTTTCTCCTTCCTGTTCATCAAACTGACTCGCTTTGCCGACAATTCTCCGGATGGCCGTTGTCCGGTTCCAGTCAATCTCATCCTCGATGAATTCAATAATATCGGCCGGATCGGCGGCGCACCGGATGGATCTGATTTCTGCCGATCCCTCAGTGTCATCCGTTCCCGTGATATCCGCGTAACAATTGCTGTCCAGAGCTTAGGACAGCTTCAGAACCGGTATCCCAATAATCTCTGGGCGGAAATTATCGGCAACTGTGATATTCAGCTGATGCTTGGCTGCACAGATGAAGTGACAGCGGATTACATTTCTGACCGCAGCGGTGATATGAGCATTCAGGTAGACTCCACCATGACCGTGAAGAAAACGGTTGCCATTGCGCAGGTCATTCCCCAGTATCGTGAAACCCAGGGACAAGGCAAGCGGAAGCTGCTGACCCCAGATGAGGTCCTGCGTCTGCCTCATGATGAGATGTTGGTCATCATCCGGGGACAAAATATCCTCAAACTCACTAAATTTGATTATACGCGCCATCCGATGTCCAGAGAAATGGTTCGGGTTTCCATTGCGGATTACCATCCCAGAAATAATTTCCCTTCACCAACCCATACCGATTTTGAAATAACACCAGAGGAAAAGCCCAGACGGGAACGGATTGGCAGAAAACTCAGCCGTACCGATGTACCTCCCGTCGAATTTTGATTTTCCCGAAAGGAGGAAACATAAATGTCTACCCCTGAAAATAGTGGACTCTCTGAAGGCTTGCTGATCGCATCTGATATGCCGCAATCCCAGACCGGTTCTATGCTCTGCACCGATGAGTCTTCCGCCGAAGGCGCCTCTGCATTTGTAAATCAGTCTGGTGACAGCAAGCCGGCGGCATCAGCAGATTCTGCACAGTCGCCCCGACCCAGAGGCAAGCTCGAAATTCCCGTTCCCAATATGGAGGTTCTGACCATCGATGGTGAACTGGGTGTACAGACTGAATTTGATGTGGCCAGGGACAAATTCCTGGACCTGGTTGAGTCCATGAGAACTGGACGCTATCTGACCGACAAGCTTCTCGGCGTAGAGAAGCATTCCAACGGCGGTGAACCCCGTGCAGTCATCTTTCATGGTGATTACAAGGTCATCATCATGGCCTCTATGATCGTGAACCTTCCTCGTGATTTGCGTGACCAGGACCCCAACGCTGTTTACCATTATCTTCTGACCAAACGGATTGGCTCCGAGATTGATTATGTTGTCAAAGGAATCGATTCCAACAGCGGCCTTGCCGTTGCTAGCCGAAAAGAGGCTATGGAAACCAAGCGCAATTTCTACTATCTCACCCCTACCAAGCAGGGAACTTACCGCATCTATGAAGGACTCTGCTGCGAAGCCCGTGTCATGTCCGTCATCCCCGACGGCATTTTTGTCGATCTTTTTGGAATCGACACTTACATTCCCCTCAAAGAGCTGAGCTATACCCGTTTGTCCGATGCTATGGGCCATTTTGAACCCGGTGATCGTATTCTGGTCAAGGTCACCAGCCTTAAGCGAGATAATCCCGATCATATCCGTGTAACCGCATCCGTGAAGCAGGTCGCTGCCAATCCCCTAGATAAGGTGATTGAAAAAATCGATGTAGGTTGTAATTACGGTGGCACTGTGACCATGACCGACAGTACCGGTATCTTCGTCAAACTGGATATGGGTGCAGAATGCCGTTGTCGCTATCCCTATCGGGCCAGACCGCCCAGAGGTGCCCGTGTGATCGTAAAGATTGCAGGTGTCGATGCCAGCCGTCGTCTGGTCTGGGGCAACATCACTTATGTCACCATACCCAAATAATGCAGGAAGGAGGAATTCGCATGGTCCACTGTGATCTGTCCGAAGATGAAATCGTTCGCCGAAAACAGTTGTCCGATCGTACAAGGAAAATGATCTGTGGTATTCTGAATGTGGTTGCTGAAGATGATACCTCCATCATGACGACCTATCGGGACTTCTATCTCCAGATCAGCTTTTCTGTGCTGCATCCTCTGATGGTTTTCTGTATGGCCAAGCCCCTTGAGGGCAGTATGATCACGCTGAACAAACGCTCCAACGAAATGAATCTGAGAAGTGTCCTCGGCAGCCACTTTGTCAACGAGGATTTCGGTTGCTACAACTACCGAGCTACCCACTGGCTCGATACCGAGATGAATCAGCATCGTTTTTTTGAGATCCTCGACAGATGCTGTGATGAGGCTGTCCGAGGATATTTGCAACTTGCAAGCTGAGTATTGCAATTCGCATGGCTCCCTCGTGTAATAGGATAGATCATTCATTAGGAGGAATGCATATGAAGAAAAGAATCATCATCTGTCTCGTCGCTCTGGTACTGATTCTCGCTGTCGGCCTGATTGCCTGGCCGGCCGTGAATAAAACCGGCGATGAGACGACCACCCCCAGCTCCTGTCAGACTGATCCTGTCGAAACGGAAACCTGGCAGGAAGACCAGGTCCCGGGCTCTGATATCGCCCAGACTAACCCCACTCAGAATGAGTCTGGGAACGATTTGGAGCAGCCTGATCAGACTGATCCGCCC
>JAFOBK010000033.1 GCA_017381835.1 Oscillospiraceae bacterium
ATACAAATACAGAACAATAGCCAGGTACTGGAACAGGCTTCCCAGAATCACGAAAATGTGAAATACCGCATGCATCCAGGGGATTTTCTTGCCGATGCCGAAAAGCACCGCGCCGATGGTGTAGGCGATGCCGCCTGCCAGTAGCCAGTAAAAACCGGACTTTGTCATGATCTGCATAGCCTGGGGTAGGAAAAAGATGATGCCCCAACCCATGAAAATATAGCAAATCATGGAAAAAACCTTGTACTTTTTCAGGTCAATGGCTGTCAGAGTCACCGCAAGGGCGGTCAGCACCCACTGCATGATTAGCAGTTCCCAGCCGATTTTCGGAATTGCCGGCAGAAAGCCGGTGATCATAATGGGGGTATAGGTACCGGCAATGAGGAAATAAATGGCGCAGTGGTTAATGACCTGCATTACCTTCTTGGCGGTACCGGTTTTCAGACCGTGGTAGATGCTGGACATGGTGTAGACGCCCACCATGGAAACGCAGTAAACAAAAGCACCCAAAATCGTGGGGAAGCCGCCGTGGCGGAAGGCAGCGGCAATGCAGAAAATGCTGCCGATCAGGGCCAGTCCGCCGCCGGAAATATGGGTCACCATGTTCATGATCTCCTCTCCTCTGCAGTATTGGGGGAGGATGCGATCTTGCAGTTTTGTTCGCTTCATAAAGAAATTACCTCGCACATTTGATGGGGTTATCATACCGGAAGCGAACCCCCAAAGCAACCTACAACCGCCGATTCTACTCTCAAAACCGGAGAGTAGAAATTCTACTGCCGGGAGAATCTGCGGTAGAATTGGTAAAAATGCACAAAATACGGGAGGGTTTTTCTGCGCTGTTACAACTTATTTACAATTAATTTCCATCCTTTTCTCCGGAACTTATGATATAATGATATTGACCCTATGAGCGGTCTAACAGGTTATAAAGGAGCAAGCATGGATAATATTCTGTTTTTTCTGACCCCCAAGGCAATGTGTGCGTTCATCTACGATGACTTTTCCGTACGGCAGGCATTGGAAAAAATGGAGGCAGCCGGTTACGCGGCGCTACCGATCCTCAATAAGCGGGGCGAATACAGAGGCACTCTTACAGAGGGTGACCTGCTGTGGGCCCTGAAAAATATGTGCAACATGGACATCCGCCTGGCAGAAGCGCGGCGCATCATGGAAATCACCCGCCGCAAAGATCATGTTCCCGTTCGCGTCACCACCAATATGCGTGAGCTGGTTCACCGGTCCAGCAGCCAGAACTTCGTACCCGTCGTAGATGATAAGGACACTTTCATCGGCATTGTCAAGCGAAGCGATATTGTAAAATATTGCTTCCAACAGTTGTACCCCGAGGACTAAGTAAAAAGTCCCAGGCAGGAAAGCCTGGGGCTTTTTCTTGCTTTTTGGGATAATATCATTCCTTTAGCTGTCATTGCGAACCGTGCTCACACTGGTGTAGAAATCTCCTTCTAAACCGGGGATTCCCACGCCAGTTTGTGAACTGGCTCGGAATGACATTTTTGATGATATTGCCTTTTTTATCGGATTGGGGCGAAGATTACTTTTCTAAACCAGTTGAAAAGTCTTCAGAAATTTGATAAAATAACAAAAATATGTTTTTCTTTTTTGGAGGTGCTATGAACGACGAGAAGCTGAAAGCCCAACTCGGCGCGAATATTGTTACTTACCGTAAGCGCAGCGGTCTGACCCAGGCAAAGCTGGCAGAACGGCTCAACTATTCCGATAAAGCGGTGTCAAAATGGGAGCGCGGCGAGTCTATGCCCGATGTTTTGACCCTTGTGCAGCTGGCAGAGCTGTTTGAGATTACTACCGATGAACTGCTGCGGGACCCCAATGAGATCCCTGAACATACGGAAGGACCCATCGAACATGCCATGGAAGTGGCGGTGGAAAGAACCTTGAAGCGCAAGGCCAACAAGCGTGTGATCCTCTGCCTCAGCTCTCTGCTGGTGTGGTTTGTGGCGCTGCTGGTATTTGTGATCGTGTCTTCTTTGGACATTCCCCGCAGCTGGATCGCATTTCTCTATGCCATCCCTGCCGATGCCATCGTGCAGCTTTCCTTACGCAGCGCATGGAAGGATTTTCGCTGGAATAAGACCCTGATCTCCATTCTCATGTGGGGCGGTCTTTTGAGTTTGTATGCAAGTCTGAAGCTGTTTGTGCATGTGGATATCTGGAAGCTGTTTCTGCTGGGCATTCCCGGCCAGCTGGCAGTTCTGTTGTGGTTCCGTATGTACACCAAGAGTAAACGGGAGGATAAACATGGATAAGAAAGAATTGCGCCGTCAGATCCGTGAACTGAAGCGGGCTATGACTAATGAGCAGATCAATGCAGCCAGCGCCCGGCTGGGTGAGCTGTTTCTGAACTGCCCCCAGTATAAGCAGGCCAAGACCATTTACGGTTACCTGCCCTATAACCAGGAAGTCCGCACCGTGCCTATGCTGGAGCAGGCCATGAAGGAAGGCAAGCGCGTGGCTGTGCCTAAGTGCTACGGCGATGAGATGCGCTTTATCTACATGGACGACCTAAGCAAGGTGGAAAAGGGTTATGCCAATATCCCCGAACCCATCGCAGACGACCCTGTTGCTGATGATAAGACTGCCCTGGTGCTGATGCCCGGTATGGCATTTACCAAGGACGGCAAGCGGATGGGCTATGGCGGCGGCTTCTATGATAAGTTCCTGGCTTCCGAGCCTGACCATCCCACCGTTGCATTGTGCTACGATTTTCAGATGGTGGAAGATCTGCCCACCGAAGACTATGACATTCCCGTAGACTGTGTTCTGTGGGCATAAGCAGAGGAAATAAAATGGGTATTTTTGCAATTATTCTGATCATTGCAGTGGTGTTTGGCCTCTGCTATCTGGTGGACAAGGGATTCACCAAGATTTTCCGGGGTAAGGTGCAGCACCAGTCCGGTAAGTCCGTACGGCTCAATAAGCGCTACGGCTCCATCGGTCTTGTGATGTTTGCCTTCGGCACTGCTGCTGTTTTTATGGGCATTAACAATGCCGAGTGGGTGCTGGTTGGCGGCGCTGCGCTGCTGGTGCTGGGCGGCATTGCCCTGGTGACTTACTACATGAGCTTCGGCATTTACTATGATGAAGACAGCCTGATCTTCTCCCGCTTCGGTAAGCCCAGCATTACTTATTACTTCAAGAACATCCGCAGCCAGCAGCTTTATCTGGCTGCCGGCAATGTGGTGGTGGAGCTGCATATGGCCGACGGCAGCCATTTCCAGGTTCACACCGGTATGACCGGTATGGGCGAGTTCATGGACTTTGCCTTCCAGGCGTGGCTGGGGCAGACCGGCAGAAAACTGGAGAACTGCACCTGGTACGATCCCGATAACAGCTGCTGGTTCCCTCCCTATGAGGGTTAAACCATGCATATCCCCAGCGGTACCACCGCGGAACTGGAACTGGTGACCTTTCAGGATGCCCTGAAAGCCGCCAATACCCCCAACCCCTATTACGATATCGAGGAATGGCTCTATGCCCCCAATTTTTACTCCGAGTACCGGTATATTCTGGGAACCCGGGGTAAGAACCCTCTCATCTGCATTGGCATTAACCCCTCCACCGCTCAGCCCGGTGACCTGGACAATACCCTCAAGTCTGTCCAGCGGATCGCCCACGGCAACGGCTTTGACAGCTTTATCATGTTCAATGTCTATGCCCAGCGGGCTACGGATCCGGATGCCATGGAGCATAGCTGCAATCTGCAGCTGCACCGTGAGAATCTGGAAGCCTTTCGCTATGTGCTGTCCATTGGTGAAAATCCTACCGTGTGGGCAGCCTGGGGCACCATCATTGAGAAACGGGACTACCTGAAGGACTGCCTAAAGGATATGATTGCCGCCGGTGAGGAATACGGTGCCAAATGGGTCTGCGCCGGTAAGTGCAGCAAGAAGGGCCATCCCCACCATCCCCTTTACTTACGCAAAGATGAAGTGATCCGTCCCTTCCCGGTGGCGGAGTATTTAGGAGAATTACTATGAAACTTGTAATTGCATCCGATATCCATGGCTCTGCCTTTTGGTGCAGAAAGCTTTTGGAAGTGGTGGAAAAGGAACAGCCGGATCACCTGATCCTGCTGGGCGATATTCTCTATCACGGCCCCCGCAATGACCTGCCCAGGGAGTATGCCCCCAAGCAGGTGATCCCCATGCTGGGCACATGGGCAGAGAAGATCCTCTGCGTCCGGGGCAACTGTGAGGCAGAGGTAGATCAGATGGTGCTGAATTTCCCCTGCCTTGCCGAGTACAGCGTGCTGATGGCAGACGGCAAGACCTTCTACCTGACCCACGGCCATCATAAGAATCCCCAGGAGCTTCCTCCTCTTCCTGAGGGCAGCATCTTCCTTTACGGCCATACCCACGTGAAGTTCGACCAGGTGGTAAACGGCATCCGCTGCCTGAACCCCGGCAGCGTGTCCATCCCCAAGGACGGCAGCCACAGCTGCATGGTCTATGAAAACGGCGATTTCCGGGTCATTACCCTGGAGGAATAAACCATGGTGAACGAATGCGATACCTGCTGGTATTTTGACTATGATGAGGAGTACGATGAGTACTACTGCATGATGGATCTGGATGAGGATGAGTACTACCGTGTGGTCACCTCTCCCAGCAACCATTGCCCCTTCTACCGGCAGGGTGACGACTATACCTTAGCGAGGAAACAGTAATGAAACGTTTGCTAGTGATTGTGCTGGCGGTGCTTCTGCTTGCAGGCTGCGGCGCCCAGAGTCAGCTTCCCGGTCAGACCGAACCTGTGGAAGAGACCAGCAAATCCCAAAGTATTTATATTGCCAACAGCTCTGTAGAGCAGCAGACCAAAGGC
>JAFOBK010000034.1 GCA_017381835.1 Oscillospiraceae bacterium
AGCCGTACCCCCGGAGCCGGAGGCCCGGGGGCGCTTTCAGAGCTTTCGCAGGAAATAGGCCGGAGCGCAGCTCCAGGCATGGCAGTAGCTGTTGACGATGGTGCCGCCGTAAGGAGATTCATTGGGATTCTCAGGATTATACAATTCCCAAAAAGTATCCGCACCCTCGTTCAGCATGCCGCCCCAGTAAGCACGCAGAACATCCAGTGCCTTGTCCTTCTCACCTGCACTGATCAGCGCATCCACATAGTTGTGATACATATAGGGGGTAACCATCTTTTCCGCATTGGGGGTACATATCACGGCCGGTGGATGTGTTTTTCTCTAGTATTTTTTGTTATCTGCGCGATACTGATGGGGTGTTTTCCCGACAACTTCCCGGAAAGATTCCGAAAAATGGCTGGAGGAGGCAAAATGCAGGCTGTCGGCAATTTGCGCCACTGTTTGATTTGTGCTGATCAGCATCAGCTTGGACTGTTCCACCCGGACTAACTTGATATAGGTGCTGATGGATATGCCCATTTCTTTCTTGAATTTCCGGGACAGATAATATTCGGAGTAGCCAACCTGCTTTGCCAACTGACCCAGCTTTAGTTCCTGCTGGGCATGAAGCTCGATATAGTCCCGGCAGGAGCGGATCTGGGGGGATACCTTCGGGCTTGTTCGGTGCTTCCGAACCCGGAAGAGAAAATCTTCATACATGGACAGCGTCAGCAAAGTCAGCTCCGAAATTGTCTTGCTCTGTGCCATGCTTTCAATGTATCCATCACCGATGGCGTAGGCAGTATCGGTAGAAATACCTGCTGTGATGGTTTCCCGGATACACTGCGCGGCAAATCCAGTGGCTCGGATCACGGCATACTGTAAAGAGACATGCTGCTGGGGATACGCAGGGTTAAACAAATGGTTTGCCTGAGTAATTGCCTGCTTGTAGTTGAGGTCACCCTCCCGAAGCATACGCAGAAGTGTTTGTTCCGCGCTGTAAGTTTGCGCCCTGTCGAAATCCGGCAGTTCTGCCTCAGATGACAGGGGGATGATCATTTTATCCCGGGGCTGGAACTGGATATCGCTGCGGTTCAGCTTTTCCCCGGTGACGCAGTAATGGAGCATCAGGCAGTATTGCTGCAGCATCAGGCTGGGAACAACGCTGATATCTTTCATGATACGGATATACTGCCTGCGGAAGGATGGATCAATATGATATCTGCCTGCACTTTGCTCCAGCAATGAGGAAGACACTTCTGCGTTGTACACCGGTCCGATCAGATAGATGCCCGTCAGTGTATTTTTATCTGTTTCAAAAACGGCGCACCACATGAGGCCCATGTCGCTTCCCAGCACAAGGGGCCTGCGGTTGTTCCGGGCATATTCCAGCATATACTCGATACCGCCAATGAATCCCAGAATCTTATCCAGCACCAAATGCTCTGCATTGGTTTCGATCAGGTGGCCGTCCGTGTCATAATGCCACAGGGGGATGTTGGTACCGCATTTCAGCAATTCCTGCATCATGGTAATTGGTGTGAAGTCCATAGGATCAACCCTCTTTCTGGTGTAACTATACCACAAATCGGTTTTATGTGCAATTATTTTGCGGTGAATCAAAAGAAGACAAAAATATGGTATATGCAGCAAATTTGTGTTCGTTGTTATGGGGGAAACGCAGTATAATACAGTTATACAAGGGATTTTGCCCAAAAGAAGGTGTGAGCATGAAAGCAACCCGATTACGAACTGCCTATATGCGCAGCCCCATCGGCATGGATTTTCAGCACCCGGTGCTCAGCTGGTGCTGCGAGGAAGGCGTTTCTCAGACCGCTTTTCAAATTGTGGCGAAGTCGGACGAAAAGGAAACCTGGGACAGCGGCATCCGCAAATCCGACCGAATGCAGTGGCCTTATGAGCCGCAGCTTCACAGCCGGGAACGGATCACATGGAAGGTTCGCCTCTGGGATGAAAACGGAGAGGCCGGAGCATGGAGCGAGGAAGCTTCCTTTGAGCTGGGCATCACGGATCCAGGGCAGTGGAACGCCCAATGGATCGATCCGGAGCCGGAGCAGTTGGATGTAGCCTCGGGCGATGCCATCAACCAAAAGGCAAAGGAAGCCTGGGAGCAGGGAAAGAAAAAGGAACCCTTTTCTCCCCATCTGCCTGCCAGCTATCTGCGGAAGGTTTTTACCGCAGTACCGGGGAAACGCAACCGCCTGTACATTACCTGCAAGGGTATCTATCGGGCCTATCTCAACGGGAAACCGGTAGGAAGCCAGGTGCTCTCTCCCGGCCCGGCGGTTTATGATCAGTATATTCCGGTGCAGACCTATGATGTGGATGGGCTTTTGCAGGAGGGTGAAAATGAACTGCTGGTGATTCTGGGAGACGGCTGGTACCGCAGCTGCAGCGGTGTCAACGGAGACCGGAACCTGTATGGCGGCCGACTGAAGCTGATCTGTCAGGTCATGGCAGACGGTGAGACCATCTGCGTTACCGATGAAACATGGCAGGCCAGCCAGCAGGGCCCCATCCGCCAGAATGATCTGCAGCAGGGTGAGGTGTACGATGTCCGGATGGAGGAAATTTCCGGCTGGCATGCTGTTGCGGTCAGCGGTGCCGACCACAGCCTGCTGCGCTGCGATAAC
>JAFOBK010000259.1 GCA_017381835.1 Oscillospiraceae bacterium
CACATCTACTTCATCGACTGGGACCATGTCCGTAACCGCCGCCGTCAGGCTAACGTTACCGTTATGGGTACCACCGAGGCTGTTAACGACCGTAAGTGGAAGGGTGGCGAAGTCATCAACACCCTGCGTAAGTTCACTCCCGAGGAGAAGGCTTACGACCTGCATTACGATAACCAGCTGGCAGACAGAGTTTAAGAATACATAGCAAGGAGCAATTCAGAATATGCGGTACTTGTTAGGTATTGATGTAGGTACCACCGGTACCAAAACACTGCTGTTCCGGCAGGATGGTAAGCTGATGGGTCATGCCTACTGTCCGTATGAGACCAGCACCCCAGAAGTGGGGTGGAGCGAGCAGAACCCCCATGATTGGTGGAACGCAGTGGTCAAAACGGTACGGGAAGTGTGTGCAGACCCGGAGGTTGCCCCAAAAGTGGCAGGTATTTCCTTGTCTTTACAGGGAGGCACCACCGTGCCTGTGGATAGAGATTTTCAGCCGGTACGTCCTGCTATCGTTTGGAACGATATCCGTTGCGAGCAGGAGCACGAAGCTTACCTTCGGGAAGTGGGTCCTGATAGCAATATCTATGAAAAAACCGGTTGGCATTTGATATACGGTCTGAATGCTCTGGCAATTCGGTGGATGAAGGACCATGAGCCGGAGATGTTCGCAAAGACGGCAATGTTCCTGTCTGTTCCCGACTACATTTCTTATAAGATGACAGGAATCCCCGCGGTGGATATGTCGGATATTGGTATCAACCAATTGGGCAATATTCGGGAAGGTGTATACGATAAGGACATCTTACAGTTTGCAGGAATTACAGAGGAACAACTTCCTAAAATCCTGCATTCCGGAGAGAAAATCGGCCATCTAACGGAGAAAGCGGCAAAGGAACTGGGACTGCACACCGATGTGGTGCTGGTTGCCGGCGCTCACGATCAGTATGCAGTGGCGCTGGGCGCCGGTGCCTGTGAGGCAGGCGATATTCTAATTGGTTCCGGTACTTGCTGGGTCATTACCTGCATTGCGGATAAGCCTGACTTTACTTCCGGTTTGAGCCAGTCTGTGGCAGCAGTACCGGGAAAGTGGGGCAGCCTGTGGTCCTTGTCTTCCGGCGGTGTATGCCTGGAATGGTGGAGAAAGAATCTAACCGCAGATGAAGCAGGTAATCTCATCTCCTACGACAAGATCAATGAAGAGGTTGCCAAACGTAAAGCAGCAGAAAACGGGTTGTTCTTCTATCCTTTCTCCGGCTGCAGCAGTATGGAAAAGAGCTTCAAGAAGGCATCTTTTGTCGGACTTGATCTGTCCCATGATAAGTTCGATATTGCCAGAGCCATTATGGAAGGTGTGGCATTCCAAATTGTGTGGATGCTGGATGGCTTTGAGACCAAGCCTTTGCAAGAGGGATTGAAGCTGGCAGGCGGTGCTTCCAAGAGCGAATTGTGGTGCCAAATGGTAGCAGATATCGCGAATTTGCCTGTCCGAATTCCGGAAACGGCTGATTTGGCTTGTGTAGGTGCGGCAATCCTGGCTGGTGTTGGCAGCGGTGTATTTGCAAATGCAGCTGAGGGTTACCGCTGTATGGCTATTCCCGAGCGGGTGATCTATCCGAATCCTGATAGTGTCAAAATGTATCAGAAACAGAAGGAAGCATATCAAAAATATGCAAATCTGCTGGGCGCTATGGATACGAACGTATAATTTCTTTTTGGTTTTCCTTTCTATAAAAAGGCACAAGCGATTTTCATTCGCTTGTGCCTTTTGCAGTATTGAAAAAACAATTAGTCTGTTTCGCTTTTCTTTCCGCAGAGGTCTTCTGCAAATGGAATATTTCTTCGTAGAAACTGCAGGTACAGATAATGGAATGCGTGAAGTTGTGTGATTTACATATCTTGTTATCGAATAATCTAAATGATGGGGGCCAACCTTTTCGGTTGACCCTTTTGTCACTTTATGCGTAAATTAATTCTGCATTGATGATTTCCCGGACTTGGTTACTAATAGCATTCATCTTCTGCACCCAGGCCATTTGGTCAGTGGCTTTTATTTGCTCGGTGATACCGGCGCGGATGGCCATTTGGTACATGAGCTGATCGTACATATCCTGTGCTTGTTGATCAACCTCAACCAAGTGAGCATTCAGTTTTCCTGTGGTGAGGAGATTCATGTACTCAATCTTCTTATGCTCTTTCAGAAAGTGGCTACGGCGCTGTCCCCAAATGCCGAGGGGCTGTTCTAGTTCGTCAATCGTGAGGCAGGGGAGATAGTAGTTACCAACTAGTTCGTAATACAGACCGTTCTTCTCATTATAAATGTATTTTTCCATAATGTCCTCCTTATTTGGTTATCTTTCGTAGTCCCTATTTCTTGTGCGGTTTTGCATGGGATTCGGTTTGTACATGATGTCTCGCTTCTGTTTCCTGAATTTCTCAAGAATACCGCCGATGAATTCCTTCACAGCCTGTGGCGCAATTTTCAATGCGTCAAGATACGGTCTGCATTTTTCGGTCAGTTCAGATAAAGCATACTTCAGCCGAAGAACCTCTGACCGTAACCACCATATTTCTTGTGATAGGCTTCGGTTTTCCGCTTGTAGCCTTTTTACATCGGATGCCGCGGTATAGCTTTGCTTAGCAAGCGTCGTCAGCTTTTCGTAGTCTTCTGCCGATACGGTATACTTACCGGTGAATGTCTTTTTACCGGAACTGTCGATTTCGTTGAACGTCATAAAAGCATTGTGGTTGGCTGTATAGGTAGCTTTCTCCATGGCAATTTTCTCTTGGAGATCAGCAAGCGTTTTCTCGTCCTGCTTGATTTTGTATTGCGTTGCAGTAAGGTTTTCTGCTGTGCTGCCGCGTTCTCCGCGAACGAAACCTTCAAAGCCAGCGCTATGCATATGTTCAAAGAATTTGTCCTGGAGGACACTGTAGGAGGCGTGATAGACCTGTTTTCCTTTGCTGTTAAGGATGGGATTTCCATCCGTGTCTATTGCTTTCTCAGATTTCCACTTCTTTGAATGACTTACTTGGTGGATGATTTCTTTGACCTTTCCTACCAGTTCTGGATCTTTACACCGCTTTGTCCAGCGCACCTCTTTATCTACCACCGGCAATGCCATAATGTGTAAGTGATAGTGGTAAATCGGTCTACCGTACTTCTCGGTCATTGCCACATTTAATTCATCAGCGTGCATGACGGCGGAGATAACATTGTCTTTTCCATAGAGCTTTTCGGCAAAATGGAATGCTTCTTCATAGAAACGGCAGGCGTATTCATAACCGCCTTTTTGCTCAAAATAATCGGTATTCACATCCATGATCATTTCATCGAAGACGGTGGCATCGGCTTTTAGTCCCTTGAGAGATACCATTCCTTCAGCAATCATTTGGTCAAGACGCTCATTATAGGTCAGATCACCGCAACTTTTATAGCTTACATTCATCGGCGTGCGGGAGAGGTCAACATTCATATTTTCATAACTCTCATTTTTGCGCTCAATGTGTCGCTCGAACTTACCTACGGATGCTCGTGTGCGGGTTTCTACACGGGCAACGCAGAAATTTTGCTTGGTCATTTCTTCACCTTCCTTTCTGTGAGCGAACTACTGGAGAACCGTCGTTACACACCTTTTTCAAAGTGTGTAACCCACTATGACACTTTCAGTACTTCGGCTGCAAAGATGTCGTGGGCTCTCCGAGGGGGAATAGGGGTGCTACCCCTGTTGTCTGCGGACAACACCCCGCCAGGGAGAAGTCTTTGTAAAGCCTTCCCTGGACCCCACCCAAACACATCCGTGACGATGCGTGTCGATGGTGACGGTATTTTACACACCGGCACCTACTATCGTAAACATCGACACGACCGTCACGCATCGTCACGCCTCCGAAGAAATCAGCTGCAGACTGATCCTTCTTCCGGCGTGACTGCGGCTGTTGGTATAGCGAATGTTGTAATCATTCAACAGCCGCTGGGCATTGACATTTAGTTTTGTAGAAAGCTGATTGGGTTTCATGTCAATGCCAAGAGCGAGAGCAAGATCGGTAGGGGAACCACACCAGGACGGATTCTCCGGAGTGATGACATCTGCGACCAGCTGAAGAACAGGTTCCGGAGGTTTCACCCATAGTTGTGTTTCTGCGTGATCCAACTTCCAAAGTAAAGTTTCGGGATCGTGTTCCAGGTGCAGACGCTGCTCCTGCTGATCGCGACCGGTGATTTCCAAAACGGCATGACGGTCAGTGCGCCGATCCTTCTCTAAAAGAAAGGCGCCATCTGCAGCACCTAACAATCCATTGGTGCCGGAGATCATATTGAACTTATCCTCGTCTTGCTGTTTGCGAGTATGATGAACGATCAGAAGGCAGATGCCGAGCTTAGAAGACAGGGCGCTTAGACTTGTAATGATCTCATAGTCACTGGCGTAACTATATCGATTGCCGTCTGCAGGCCGTACCCGCTGAAGGGTATCGATAATGACAAGCTGGGTATTTGCGTGGGTTGCGACGAATCCTTCAACCTGTTCTTCCAAACCCGAGCCGGTTTGCTTTGCCCAAGTAGAAAGGTAGAAATTCTTTGCAACCTCTGCGTCAAACATCCGATACAAGCGGCTTTGTAGCCTGGGGAAGTCATCTTCCAGTGCAAGATATAAAACTGTGCCCTGTCGCACGGAATAGCCCCAGAGGGGCTGACCCGTGCTGACATGGTAACCAAGCTGAAGCATTAAGAAAGACTTTCCGAGTTTCGGTGCGCCTGCAAAGAGGTAGGTTCCAGGGTAGAGAATGCCATCAACGATAGGCGGTTTACCTTCGTATGCTGTTTCGTAGAGGGTACCCATGGAAATGGCGGGAAGGAAATGAGGATCGGTAATGTTAGGAAAAGTTCCGGGAAAATCATATTCCCCATTGAATTTTTCACTGGTTTCGGGTATAATTGTAATGCAATTATTTGTGAGTGGCTGCCCTGCATCTGCGCCAACAGATGCGGTTTGGGCAGTCATTTCTTTTTTATCCGCCATCGAATTCCTCCTTCATGCCATCCATGATCCTTGCAATCATCTGAATGGTTTCCAGGAGAACATCGCTGACTTCGGCACAGCCTTCGATCCGTTTCAGTTCCTGCAGAACCGCTACAAACTGATCCCGTAAGGCTTTGTATACTCTGGGGTTACCTTGC
>JAFOBK010000260.1 GCA_017381835.1 Oscillospiraceae bacterium
ATTTTGCTGTGATGGCGGTATCAAAATTGAATTTGAGCAGTAACACTGCAGAAAGGGAATAAACATGAGTGCAACATCTATCAATAACCTCTTGAACTTCTCAAGAGCGCTGCCGGAGCCTTTTGATAAGCTGGCAAGTAAAAAACTCAAGGTGTCATCTAAGTACGGCTCCGGAACAGAAGCTACTCTGTGCAGCACGGTTATCAAGGCAGTTCATGCCATGGTCGACTGTATGACAGGCAACGGTGAAGGTGCTGTCGGCATCATCGACCACAGAATGGTCGCGGAATACAAGTCCTCCAAAGGACCGGATGCGTACCACCTGGTTGTCTTTGACAGTGTCTCCGGCAATATCACCGCCAGCGGTTTTGACCGTAATACGGAAATGGTGGAAAGCTATCGTCTGCATTCCACCGCCAATGACGGTGCTGCGGTCATGATGGCCATGATGCCTGCCTTGCTGAGCGATAAGGAGTTCGAGGAGCATTTCCAGACTTATATGGATGCAAGAACTGCAGGTTATCCGGATATGAAGACAGCAACTGACAGTATGGCGATTCTTTGCGATAACGCATACCGCAGAATCAAAGACGAAACGAATCCTGCCCACATCAAGGTCAACGTGGATAAGTCTGGCAATGTCTACCGTGTCTCTCAGGCACAGTTGGATTCCGGAGCTTATACCCCGACGACCGTAGTTGCCGGTGAGTTTCTCATCTTTGCAAAGACCGGTCGTGTAACAGTATCCGCAGCTACCAACACCATTGACCACAAAGACTTCGTTGGCAAGTACCAGATGACCAGCGGACGGAAGCTTTCTGTTCTGGAGGAGTCCCTTGTTCCGAAGCTCGAAGAATGGTACATCATCCCCGAGCAGGTGGTCAATATCTGCAAGCACGCACAGGTCACCACCGGTAAACCTATGCAGATGCGAAATTTCCTGATGCGTGGTCCCGCAGGCACCGGTAAAACCCAGGGTGCCCGGGCAATCGCTGCGGGATTGCATCTGCCTTACATGAAGTATACCTGTTCCGCTTCCACGGAAGTGTTTGACTTCGTTGGTATGGTGTTTCCGAAAACGGACAGCATGACCACGGGCGACGCAGATTTGGATAAGGAGCGGGAAATGCTCATGTCCATGGGCGGCATCAACTATGCCAATGTGGCAAAGATCATGAACCTGCCTGACCTTGAGGATATGGATTTCGATCCTGCCGGTGTGTTCCAAACCCTGACCGGAGTTGCGAACGATGATGCAACATCCCGTGACTGCATGGCAGTTGTTATGGATATGGTCACAGAAAAGATCAAGGCGCTGAGTAAGCCTGCTGAGAATGAATCCAGTTCCGGTCAGTCGTACACCTATGTGGAGACTGATTTCATCAAGGCGCTGAAGAACGGATACCTGGTGGAAATTCAGGAGCCGACCGTCATTACCCAGCCCGGTGTGCTGGTTGGTCTGAACTCCCTTCTGGAGCAGAGTGGTTCCATCACGTTGCCCACGGGTGAGATCATCCAGCGTCATCCGGATACTGTCGTAGTGGTTACAACCAATGTGACCTATGAAGGCTGCCGGGGACTCAATCAGTCCGTTGTTGACAGAATGAGTCTGGTGGAAGACATTGAGCTTCCCAGTCCCGAGGTCATGGTTCAGCGTGTGATGGCAGTCACCGGTGCAACGGATGAATACCAGGTTTCTCAGATGGTTCAGGTTGTCAATGATATGTCCGACTATTTGAGAAAGAACGGAATTACCGATGGCACCTGCGGTATGAGAAGCCTCATTGATTGGGTCAACAGCGCAGAGATCACCGGTGATGTATACCGTTCTGCACTCAGCACGGTCATCAGTAAGGCAACTGCCGATGAAGAGGACAGAGAGGCACTGAAGACAACTGTACTCGATCCGATCTTCACGCCCAGCCGCCGCAAGGCCTCCTGAACATACGTGAAAGGAGGTACCTGAAATGGCAAGGGTGAATCATAAGAAAGTGAAGCAGCTTCTCAATGAAAAGCGAAGTAAGATCACGGACAGGCAGTTTTTTACCTCCCGGATCTTAGCGGGTCATTTCGAGGATGTGGCTGCGGCACAGACAAAACGGTATCGGTATAACCGCAGAGTCCATGTGAACATCTATTGGGCACCGAAAGACCGTAATGGAGCGTGTACGAACAACACCTCCATCCGGATCAATGCCGGCCATCCGTCCGTGACGAAAATTCGCGGGCGGATGAACCGGTACGAGATGATCTCCGGTTTGTTTGCCCATGAGCTTGGCCACGTTCTCTATACTGATTTTCTGGCGAAGCAAACCTACATGAATTATTTATCCGCTTACAAATGGTATCCGGCGCCTCCGGTGCTGAAGGACTCTGACGATGCCAGAAATGAGAAGGCGTTTTGGGATTATGTAAAAGCAGATCCCCGGAATATGCAGTTCGCTATGCAGATTGCGTTCTTTATCGCAAATGTTCTGGAGGACGGCTATATTGAAAGCCGGATGCTTTCTCAGTTCCCCGGTGTCCTGGGATATAACCTGACTGTGATGCGGGACCACCAGTTCAAGGGTATGGAAACGGTCACGCAGCTGATCGAATCGGAAGATGATGGCTCCGGCCACATCTTCCAGTCGATCCTGCAGATCATGCTTTCCTATGCACTGTTCGGTGAGATCAAGTATGGAGAAACCCCTCTGTCCGATGTCCGCATTCAGACCATTTTCAAGCTGCTGCCCCAGATTGATGATGCTGTAACAACGACATCGGCAAAGGAACGCTGGCAGATCGTCAGCCTGATCCTTGTACGGCTCTGGCCTCATATTGAGGACTATATCGAGCTGTGCAAGCAGCATCAGGATGAAGCGGCTGCTTCCGGTGAATCCAGTGCAGCAGGGGATGTACTTTCCGGTATGCTGCAGGCTATATCCGGTTCCAGTGCTCAGGGCGAAGGTTCTGGTACACCTGTACCGGGGTCTGAGAAGATCAAAAGCTCCGGTTCCAATGCTGCAGCCCGGGCAAAAACCCGTGCGATGGCTGAAGAGTCTGATTCAGGCACGGATGAAAATGAGTCTGGTGGTGCAGCTGGAGAAGATAATAAGCCTGACCAGGAAGAATCCGAAAATGCGTCTGGGAACACTCCAGGGTCAGATGAAATTCTAAATTCTGAAGACTTCTCCGGTACCGGTTCCGGTAAGCAGGAAACGACAGATCAAGAAGGCGGACGAATCCCGTTTCATCAGACCGATTCGGTTTCCGAGCCCGTCGGAGGAGAAACAGAATATGATTCTGACTACCAGCGGGAGCACAATGACCGGGCTGCAGCTGATATCGAACGGATGCTGGAGCAGATGGCTGAAAAGGCTGCCTGCAAGCAACTGGAAAACGAGAGACTGCAGGAACTAAATGACGCTGCGCAGAGTATCTCTTATGGAGATATTCATAAGGGCGTCAAGATCACAGTTCACAGAATCCCAGAAGTAGATGAGGAGCTGGAAACCCAGTATCACGATATCTGTGGCCCGCTCCTGAATATCTCTAAACAGCTCCAGCGCAGTCTGATTCAGAAGCTGAAGGATCAGCAGCGTGGTGGCAAGCAGACCGGTCTTGTTATGGGACGGCGTCTGGATGCACATGCTCTGTGTAGGAACGATGGAAAGGTATTCTATAAGAATAACCTTCCTAATGAGATTCCCAGGATCTCCGTCGGACTTCTACTGGATGAATCCGGATCTATGAGCTGCGGTGACCGTTCCACATATGCCAGAGCGGCAGCCATTATCCTGTATGATTTCTGTCAAGCCCTCAATATTCCCATCATGGTCTACGGACATTCCACAAGCTGGAGCAGCGGTGTGGATCTGTATTCTTATGCTGAGTTTGACAGCATTGACCGGGATGATAAATACCGACTGATGGATATTGCGGCAAGAGGAAGCAACCGTGATGGTGCAGCTTTGCGGTTCGTTGCGGAGCAGCTATCCAAACGGGATGAAGAAGTTCGTATCCTGATGCTGGTTTCTGATGGTCAGCCTGCTGACTGCGGTTATGGCGGTACCGCTGCAGAGGAAGATCTGCGCGGTATTAAGCAGGAGTATAAACGAAAAGGGATTCTGTTCGTTGCTGCAGCAATTGGCGAAGACAAGCAGAATATCGAGCGGATCTATGGTGACAGCTTTTTGGATATCACGGATCTGAATCAGCTTCCGGTGAAACTGACAGCTGTGATTAAACGGTTTATGAGGTAATCGTATGGTGCCAATCTATCAGTTTCAGGAACACTGTTTGTGTGTATCCGGTGAGAAAAAGGATCTGCTTACCTTAGCTGAGTATCTTCGGAATGCCGAAGGAACGTTTGGCGATTTGCGGTATCAGATCGAATATGCGTTTGACGTTGATAGTGTCCGGTCCTCTAATTTGGAAGATCCGGATCACAACGAAGAGAATTATGAGCAGAGATTTCTGATTCATGGGTGATCCTTAGGGGTCATAGAAAACCAGTTGCCCATTTGGGTGACATATACCATTATCAAGATGGGCAACTGGCGTAAGCTGTGTTGCCCATCTGTCATTTTATAGACAGAAAGGGAATTAACTATGCATTTTCATTCTTTAGCAGTACTTCGCATCCCTGAGATCCAGGAAGATGCCGAAGAAAACGCTCGCATCGAAAAAGAACTGGCTGAGATGGAGCAAATGGAGGATCAAGGTCCCCAAAATATCATGCGAAGCATCATGATCCGTGAACTTCGAGGACTGCTGAACAGCTTCTCCAGAGAGGTTTTTCGGTTGATCCAAGATCTGATGCACCCCTATGGCAGCGAGAGCGAGGACTGCTACGAATTCATTGATCAGAAGAGCGATGTCCAGTCTGGTTATGAAAACCGGTTCTGTGACTGTGTACGCCTTCCGGATGGACGAATCGTCAGCCTCTATGACCGTAGTGTGTGGGGTAAGTTCATGATCAAAGATGGGCAGGTATTTCAGAAGAAAGCCGGTCCTCTGCAACATCCGATGCGGACCCATAAAGCAAAAAAGATGAAAGCGCTGCCGGACTATCCGTTCAAGAAGCTATATAAAACCATGCACGAGTATGCTATCGACTACTGCAATTATGAGTATGATGAGGCAACGCAGGGCTATGGTTATTACTGCAACCCCAATGCCATGTGGGACTGGTACCAGATCGGTGGCAGATGGCCTGTGACATTTTTGGTCAAGGACACCTGCACGGAGTATTCCTTTGGCGAGCGCAGTTGGGGAAACGATGACGAAGATTTCCCTTGCCCGGAAGGCTATATGTGGGTATCCGCAGCCAGAAAAAAGGACATCGAATGGGATGTCATGAAACAGTGGTATCTGGAACAGGCAAAGAAACGGTTTACAGCGTTGGAATCCATGTTCGTAACCGGTCTTATGGAGCCTGGCAAATATATGCAGGTGAAAGAGGGCTGCGTTTATAGCTTCCTTGATCTGATCTACAAGATCGGTGAGACCGAGGACGAATATCTGGCCAGAATGAAAGTAGTGGATGACCGGAAATACCCGGTATCCTTCTGCGATCTGATCGATGATGACGACTGGCTTACCCAAAGCCATGATTACCAGAATCCTGAACAAGAAGCGGAATTTGCGCTTACCTGGGAAGAAACCATCCAGCAGTTTATCGAGGATCTTGATGATGACGACGTTCTGGTCAGTGTGGATTACCATATGTAAGGAGATGATGTGCCAATGAAACGTATTCTCGATAAGCCATATGAAGCGGGAACCTGCCCTTGCTGCGGTTCGCCGATTGAGTATGGTCAGGTAAACCACATGGATAACGGTGGAACCATCAACTGGGAATGCCCCAACTGCGAAGCATCTGGAGAAGAAGGCTACGATGAAGTGTTTGACGGCATGCATTATAACGTACAGGACGTCGAGGGGAACGAGTGTGTCTATAAACCGGATCATACTGAAAAACCATGGCTGAATCCCTCGTTGTATAAGCCCATATCTGCCATTCTTCCTGCAGGACATCTCAGTGAAGCTCAGCAGGATATGTATTTTCGTGCACAAACCCGCAGAAAAGGGGAGAAAGTTCGGATGGACGGTTCTCCTGTTGACAGTAATTGGGTATATGGCGGCGTTGCTTTGGGCGTAGGGACTTTTTCCATCATTTACACTTACAGCCCCGTCGATAAGTATCCCGTCTATACGGATACTGTGTGTCAGTACACAGGTATCAATGATATGAACGGAATCAAAATCTTTACCGGAGACATTCTGCGCGTCCACTATGAGGATATCAATTTCACGGTGCTGGTTCAGCTGATAAACGGTGCGTTTATATGTACGCTCCCTTACAAAGAAGGCTATGTCCACTTTGATAGCTGGAATACAGCAATGGTAAAGTTGGAGGTAGTTGGCAATCGTTTTGATAATCCTGAAGAATTGAATAATATAATTACGTCTTGAAAATCAGTATGGGGAGCAAAGCTTTGCGGCTTTGCTCCTTTTTCATTCCCAGACTGAAATGAGGAGGATATCTATGAGTAAGGTCTGTTCTCTATGCCGTGAAAAGCTCCCAACCCTGGAAAGCTGTACATGCAAATCGGTCCTGTACATGGGCGAGCCTGTTTCACGAATCCAATTTGGAGAGGAAGAATACGATTGGGGTACAGCTCGATGCGCAAGCTGTGGTGTCCCGCGGGGGGCCTTTCACCATGAAAACTGTAGTCAGGAGATTTGTCCTTTGTGCGGTGAGTTGATGCACATCTGTGACTGCGAAATCACGCTAGAATAACCCTGGGTGCGCAATCAAAGCGGCTGGTCAGAAATGCTCCTTTTCATTTTGATTGACGAACAAAGAGATCTGTGGTATAATACGGATGTAAGTATCCGAGGTTCACATCCTGTGAATCAACCGTTTATCAGATTTTTTTGAGTGTCATTTGCCCGTATGGGGTAAATGGCACTTTTTTTGTTTCCGGCCAATTTCATATTTGGTAACTAGCCAGTAGTCCTTCGGGGGTACTGGCTTTTGTTATATATCCGGCGGCATGACCGTCTCAAAAATGAAAGGAGAATATCTATGTTACCCTGTCAAGACAACTATGCAACCACGTTCGATTCCTATCCGGCAATGCTCACCTACCATGAAACGATGAGCAAAGAAACTACCTGGCGCCGCTGCAAAGTCAGCGAGATGCACATTGAACCTTTGGACACCGGTTCTCCGCTGTTCAGCAAGCCTGCGGACTTCTCTGCCGGCATCAGCGAGGAAGCTGTGATCGATACGGCAGCCAATCTGGGTCTGGCACTGCGCGTCGGTAGTGATCTCTATCCCATTCGCTCTACGGCCTATAAGACCCTGCTTGACCGTGCGAAAATCGGTGGCACCGCATTGCCGAAGCTGAAGCGGAAAGACCTGGCAGACGTTCTGAATGCCTGTCTGGCGCTGTATTCTACTGAGGCGTTGCTGCTTGTCCGAGATGAGAAAGTGTCTGCTGCCCATTCTGGTGACATGAAGGACTATTCTGTGCTTCCTATGGATGAACTTCTCCATGCTCTGGAGAAGAACATGGAAGCCAGATTTCCCGGCTACCAGTTTGAAAGCGGATATTCTGACCATGCATTTACAAGTGGCTGCTGGACGTTCCCGGCGCAAAAGGATGATCTTCTGGGCACCTACAGCAAAATGCTGGCATCCAAGGGTAAGAGTACCATGGCCGCGAAGCTTGTACCCGGTATCCGGTTCATGACTTCCGATACGGGAATCGCCTCTGCGAAGGTATCTGCAATGCTCATGGGTACACAGCACCCGATCCACATTGGCGGATGTATTTCCGTGGATCACCGGCTGCAGAAGAAGGTTTCCGACTTTGAAAAGGAACTGGATCAGCTGTTTGCGCAATTCTGTGATTCTGTTGGCAAACTCCAGACGCTACTGGAAATCGAACTGGATTACCCGGTGAATGCAATGACCCGCATTTGCAAGAAGCTTTCTCTTCCCAAGAAGGAAGCTCTGGAAGCTATTGCGATGTTCGAGATGGCATATGGCGGCGGTACTGCTACTGCTCATGACGTGTTCATGGCCCTGCAGGAGATCCCGTACCTGATGAAGATCCATAAGATGCCTGAAGCGAAGATGCTGGTCGTGGAAGAGAACATGGCC
>JAFOBK010000035.1 GCA_017381835.1 Oscillospiraceae bacterium
GATGATGGAAGACGGTGTGATCCGCACCGCAAGAATAAAACTGAAATCCAAAACCAGGCAGAAAAAGAAAATCGCCGCAGCAGTCTACGAATACCAGGCAGACTGCGACGGCGAATGGGGTGAGATCTATTTTGATTTTGAAAAGGGACGGCAGAAAATTCTCTGGCTTGCTGACTGGGATACTATTAAAAGCAGGATCTATGCCAAGCGTGTCATCGATTTTATTTTGAAACAGAACAGCGAGGAACTGCCGAAGGAACGGTTGATCGCCTTTGAAAAATAACGAGAGCAAATTGAGAAACGGGGGACAGGAAACGGGGAGTGCGTTAGCCCATTTGCTCCCCTGGTGATGAAACGCCATTCCGAAAATCTGCTTCACAGATTTTCTTCATTTCGCTTCACCACCTACACCCGAACAGCCGGATTTTGTCTGAAGGACAAACCCAATTTCGGCCCGTGGCGCGCCAAAATCCGCCTGTTCTGCGTTCTCCTGAAAGTGCTTGTTCCCACACCGAACAACCCCTTTCAGCAGACCGCGGTCGCAAAAGGTCTAACACACTAGACTTTATTTCATAAAATCGTGTGCCAACAGGGCGCTTTCACCCCTATTGGAAACCCGGAACCGCTTAGACCACAGCCAAAGCGCCATGCTTTTCGCATGGCAAAGGGAATGATCTTCCCTTTGGAAACCTAACAGTTTTCCTATGCAAGTGGCGCGCCAAATTAAAAAAATCCAATTTGCACCCACTGCCCGGAAAACAAAAAATCCCTCAGACTTCATCTAATGCAAAGATGAAATCCGAGGGATTTTTCAATGCCGCACGAATATAAACGGAAGCAATTCGTGCGCTGTGGAACGACTATAACAGACGTTGAAAATATGGGCAAATTGAGCGATATGAATTATTGCACAAAACGAAAATAACAATTTTAGTTAAAGTCACAAAATGTTCATTTTTGCGCTTTTGGGGTTTGACAGACGTGATGCTTTGTGTTATCTTTTATTTAGAAAATGTTGGAATGTTACCGGTAGTGCGGGCTTGACCAACTCTATTTCATATCTCAGGAGTTGGGGTATTGGATAGAGCTGGTTATTTTTTTACGCAAAAATGGGGTGAGCGTGAAAATATGCGGATCAAAAAAATCATCAACAATAATATCCTGTGCGCTGTTGACGACAAAGGCAATGAGCTGATCGTCACAGGTCGCGGCATCGGCTTTCAGCGTCACCGGGGCGAGCTGATTGATCCCTCCGTGGTGGAACGCACCTACCGGATGGAGGAGAAAAGCGGTCAGCGGAAACTGCGTGAATTGGTAGAGAAAATCCCAATCGAGCATTTGACACTGACAGAAAATCTGATCCAGTACATAAAAACACAGATCCCCCAGAAGCTGAATGAGTCGCTGCTCATTACACTGGCTGACCACATCAGCTTTGCCATCCTTCGCAAAGCCCAGGGGGTGGAGTTCAGCAACCCCTTGAAGGGTCCGATCATGAGCTATTACCCTGCGGAATACTGCATGGGACAGCATTGCCTGAAGGTGATCCGGGAGCAACTGGGTGTGGTGCTTCACGAGGATGAGGCAGCGTTTATTGCTCTGCACATCGTGAACGCAGAGCTGAACACCAACATGAGCGAAATGTACGAGATCACAAAATTTCTGGAAGGTGCCATTTCTGTGGTCGAGTATTTCTACCAAAAGCAGTTCGACCGGGAATCTCTGGACTTCAACCGTTTTGTTGTCCATCTGCGCTACTTCGCCCAGCGTCTGTTCCAGGGCAAGCTGATGGAGGATACCCAGGGCGAGCGGGACGAGATGTTCCGGCAGCTTATTATGAAGAATTGCAAAGAGCATTACAAATGTGCTGTGTGCATCTCTGATTATGTAAAAAACACCTATCAGAAAAATCTTTCCGACGAGGAACTGACCTATCTGACGATCCATCTGAAGCGGATCAATGATAATTCCCAATCATAATATTGTCCCCTCTGCAAAGCAGAGCGATGGGATAGTTATCACACAGTATTGGATGTGAGCTAAACCCATACCAGGAGCGTAAGATGCATATTACGCTCCCGGTATGGGTTTTTTATATAGCGGGCAGTGCCCGCAGACAATTCGTGTTTGGCTGGTCTGTATTCGTTACGCCATTGGGTACCGCTCGGTGTCGTTACAGCTCAGTCTCTGCACACATAAATAATTCTGGAGGTTCCTTATGAAAGACAAAATCTTTGGTGTTCTGCAGCGTGTCGGACGTTCCTTCATGCTGCCCATCGCACTGCTGCCTGTAGCAGGTCTGCTGCTGGGTATCGGCAGCTCCTTTACCAACGCAACCATGCTGGAAGCTTACGGACTGACTTCCATCATCTACCCCGGCAGCATCCTGTACACCATTCTGGATATTATGAACCAGTGCGGCAGTGCTGTGTTCAATAACCTTGCTCTGCTGTTTGCCATGGGCGTTGCCATCGGCATGGCAAAGAAAGAAAAAGAGGTTGCCGCTCTGTCCGGTGCCATTGCCTATCTGGTCATGAATACCGCAATCAGCGCCATGATCAATGCCAACGGCGGCGTAGAAGCTATGGCTGCCAACTCCACCACCTCCATGCTGGGCATCACCACCTTGCAGATGGGTGTGTTCGGCGGTATCATTGTTGGTCTGGGCGTTGCAGCTCTGCACAACAAGTTCTATAAGATCGAGCTGCCCACGGTTCTGAGCTTCTTCGGCGGCACCCGTTTTGTTCCCATTGTCTGTACCGCTGTTTACCTGGTGGTGGGTATTGCCATGTTCTATGTCTGGCCCATCGTGCAGCAGGGCATTGCGCTGCTGGGCAACCTGGTGGTCAATTCCGGCTACATCGGCACCTGGATCTACGGCATCACCGAGCGTGCGCTGATTCCCTTTGGCCTGCATCATGTGTTCTATATGCCCTTCTGGCAGACCGCTATGGGCGGCACTGCTGTGATCGATGAAGTTGTGGTGCAGGGCGCACAGAACATCTTCTTCGCAGAGCTGGCTTCCAAGGCCACTGAAACTTTCTCCGTTTCCGCAACCCGCTTTATGTCCGGCAAGTTCCCCTTCATGATCTTCGGTCTGGTGGGTGCTGCACTGGCTATGTATCATACTGCACGTCCTGAAAAGAAGAAGGTTGTCGGCGGTCTGCTGCTGTCCGCTGCTCTGACCTCCATGCTCACCGGCATCACCGAGCCCCTGGAGTTCACCTTCCTGTTCGTTGCTCCCCTGATGTATGCTGTCCACTGTGTCCTGGCCGGTCTGAGCTATATGCTGATGCACATCTTTAACGTTGGTGTCGGCATGACCTTCTCCGGCGGTCTGATTGACCTGACTCTGTTCGGTATCCTCCAGGGCAATGCCAGAACCAATTGGATCTGGGTCGTCATTGTGGGTGTTGTTTACTTCTTCCTGTATTACATTGTGTTCCGCACCATGATCCTCAAGATGGATCTGGCTACTCCCGGTCGGGAATCCGACGATGTGGAACCCAAGCTGTTCACCCGTTCCGACTATAAGGAAAAGACCGGCATCGGCCCCGATGGTGCCAAGAGCGGTTCCTCCGATCCCGTTTCTGCCATGATCCTGCAGGGCCTGGGCGGCAAGAAGAATATCTCCGATGTGGACTGCTGCGCAACCCGTCTGCGTATCACCGTTGTGGACGAAGCGAAGGTTGACGACAAGGTGCTGAAGGCTTCCGGTGCTTCCGGTGTCATCCACAAGGGCAACGGCATTCAGGTCATTTATGGACCCCAAGTTGCCGTCATCAAGTCCAACCTGGTGGATTTCATGGAGTCTCCCGAATCTGACAATCTGAATGCAGCCGCTGCATCTGCTCCTGTCGTTGAGGCTCCCGCTGCGCCTGCAAAGGAAATGAAGGCTGCTGTTCTGGGTGCGCACATGAACGGTGCCGTTCTGGCTCTGTGCAAGGTGGACGACGAAGCCTTTGCTTCCGGTGCCATGGGTGATGGTGTTGCCATCGAACCTGCTGAGGGCAAGCTGTATGCTCCTGCCGATGGTGTCATCGAGACCGTTTTTGAGACCAAGCACGCTGTGGGCATGACCACCGAGGATGGCGTTGAGCTGCTGATGCACATCGGCATCGACACTGTCAAGCTGAGCGGCAAGCACTTCGAGGCCCATGTTGCACCTGAGCAGAAGGTCAAGAAGGGCGATCTGCTGGTATCTTTTGATATGGATGCTATCAAAGCTGCCGGTTATCCTCTGACTACTCCCATGATCATCTGCAACACCGATGACTATAAGAACATTCGTGTCCTGACTTCCGGCAATGTGAAGAACGGAACCGACCTGCTGAACATTCAGTGATCCTTAGATAAAACGATACGGAGGAATTTTATTATGAAAAACTTTGAATTTACTGTCCGCGATCCTCTGGGCATTCATGCCCGTCCCGCCGGTATGCTGGTCAAGGTCGCAAAGGGCTTCGTGGATACCACTGTTACTGTTACCAAGAATGGCACCACCGCTAAGGCAACCCAGCTGATGAAGCTGATGAGCCTGGGTGTCAAGCAGGGCGATGTGGTCACCGTTGCAGCAGACGGTGCCAACGAGGATGCAGCCATCATTGCGATGTCTGACTTCTTCCAGAACAACCTGTAATTGCTTATTCCCAGGGGAGCGTCGGCCTCCTACCCATACCATTACCGGCGCTCCCCCACCTCTTTCATATAAAGAAAGGACACATAATATGATCACAATTCAAGGCAAAGGCGTGTCCAAAGGAATTGCAAAAGGCCCTCTCTATTTTTTCCAGCGCCCGGATACGACCGTTACCCAAAAGACTGTTGACGATGTTGCGGCTGAAAAGGCCCGCCTTGCAGCTGCACAGGAAGCATCCATTGCCCAGCTGAATGCCCTGGCTGAAAAGTGCCAGGATGATGCCGGCGAGGAAATGGCAGTGCTGTTTGAGACCCATGCCATGTTCGTAGAGGATGAGGATTTTGTGGAGTGCATGACTTCTCTGATCGAGGAGGAGTGCTGCAATGCGGAGTTCGCCGTGGAGCAGGCGGGTATTCAGTTCTCTGCCATGTTTGCCGCTATGGACGATGCTTATATGCAGGCCCGTGCTGCGGATATTAAGGACGTTGCCAAGCGTATTCTAAATAACCTTTTGGGCATTGTGGACGGCGGTATTGATTCCGATGTTCCTGTGATCCTGGCAGCGGACGATCTGGCCCCCTCCGAAACACTGCAGCTGGACAAATCCAAGATTCTGGGCTTTGTGACTCAGGGCGGCTCCGGCAATTCTCATACCGCGATTCTGGCCCGCACTATGGGCATCCCTGCCATCTGCGGCGCAGGAGAAGCACTGACCGAAGCATACAACAACCGCAGTGCCTATATTGACGGCGAAACCGGCCAGCTGATCATTGAGCCGGATGCCATGACGCTGGCAGCACTGAAAGAAAAGTACGAAAAGCAGCAGGAGACAAAGAAACTGCTGGAAACCATGAAGGGTCAGGAGGACGTGACCCTGGACGGCAAGAAGCTGCTGCTTTACTGCAACATCGGTTCTCCGGAGGATGTGGATGCTGTTCTGGCAAACGACGGTCAGGGCATCGGCCTGTTCCGCAGTGAGTTCCTTTACTTAAGCGCTTCTGATTATCCTTCTGAGGACGAACAGTTTGAAGCATACCGCAAGGTGGCAGCAGCCATGAACGGAAAGCGTGTTGTTATCCGTACGCTGGACATTGGCGCGGACAAGCAGGTGGACTATTTCGATATGAAGAAGGAGGAAAATCCTGCCCTGGGTGTTCGTGCGATCCGTATCTGTCTGAATCGCCCCGAGGTGTTCCGCACCCAGCTCCGGGCGCTGTACCGGGCATCTGTTTATGGAAAGATCGCCATCATGTTCCCTATGATCACCTCTGTCTGGGAGGTCAAGGAATGTAAGCGTGCCTGCCAGAGCGTTATGAAGGAGCTGGAGGCAGAGGGCATTCCCTATGATAAGGATACCGAGCTGGGCATTATGATTGAAACGCCTTCCTCCGTCTTTGTTGCAGAGGAACTGGCAAAGCTGGTGGATTTCTTCTCTGTGGGCACCAACGATCTGACCCAGTACACCCTGGCCTGCGACCGGCAGGCAAATGATCTGGGCAAGTTCTACGATCCCCATCATCCTGCACTGCTCAGAGCCATTAAGATGGCTGCGGATGCTGCCCACAAGGCAGGCATCTGGATCGGTATCTGCGGCGAGCTGGGTGCAGACATCAGTATGCTGCCTACCTTCCTGGCCATGGGCATCGATGAACTGTCTGTCTCTCCCGCATCGGTCCTTCCTGTTCGTGCCGCTATCCGGCAGAGCATTGCCAAAACCTGCACACTGGAAATGCTGGAGTGCTAAGCTATGCTGGAAAAACTGAAGGCAGAAGTTATCCTGGCTTATCAGGAGCTAAACCGATATGGACTGAACGCATATTCCAGAGGCATCGTGTCCGGAATTGACCGGGAGTCCGGCTATATCGTTATGAAATCCGCCAAGGATGCACTGATCACAGATTTGCAGGGCAATGTGATAGAGGGTGCGATGGAATCCTTGTCGGAGATCCTGTCTCACATTGCAATTTATCAGGCATTCCCGAAGCTGGGCGGCATCGTTCGTCCTCACGCACGATTCGCTACGATTTTTGCACAGACAGGTATGGACATCCCTGTGCTGGGCTCCTTCCATAAGGATCTGTTCCATGAGGCAATTCCGTGCGCGGATTCTGCGACTGATGTGGGAAGCACCTTCCGGCAGCGTCATATGGATGCGCTGCAAACGCCTGCAACGTTGGTTGCCTGCCACAGCGCATATGCTTGGGGTGCTACCGTTCTGGATGCCGTTACCAATGCAGCTGCCCTGGAAGAAACAGCTAACATGGCATACCATACGATGCAGTTAGACCCCGGAATCTTGCCAATGCAGTGATGCACAAGCAGACTCCATATACTGACAGTATCCGTACCAAGGAATAGCAGATTGCTTCGATTATAGAGTTTTCAAAACAAACGAAAGCAGGGAGATACCGCATGAGCATCCCGGAATTATATACCCGTCGGCAATTAAATACGATGTACAGGTCGATCCCGCTGAAAGATCCTGTATTCCGGCTGCTCCGTAAGTATTTCAGTGCAGCTTCCAACCTTTATGGTGTCATTCCGCTTCGCAAGCTGTATGAGATCATTGAGAGCCAGAACCCGGATGTTGTATCAAAGTCGGAATTTATCTCATTCGCCCAAATCGCCCGGCACGAAAAGGAAGGTTACTTCGTCCTGAGTGAAGGTGATCTGTTTCAATGCGGCAAGTACACGCCTTTCCTTGATTACGAGATCATCGATACCACCTTGCTGGAAATCGATATTTTCCACTACATATTCCTGAAAAAGTTTCAGTACGGAAAGCCTTACTATATACCCGAAAAGAAGAAGTTCCTTTCCTATGCGGATCCATTCTATTGTGAGCCTTCCCGTGAAGCAGAAGCGCTTCGTACATTTTTAACCAGTCAGCTTCATCTTGAGGCAAAACTGGAAAAGGAAGTATATGAGATCCTCTTTTTCGGAAGCAAGTATAGGAATGTAACCTTTGAAACGATTCTGGAGAAGATGGAAAATCTTGGTGCTACGATCAAAACAAAGGCAGACAGATCCCAGCTTCAGGCATTGTATGGAACATTCTGCCGTCAATGCAGAATGCAGTCTCACAGAGGTCACACCCCTGGTGAGATATCTGCAATGAAGATACCCGCAGATTCAAGTTTTGAAGAAATCATGATTGCGCCCATGGAGGAAACATTCCAAACCAAAACCGAAAAGGTTGGCCGCAACAGTCCCTGCCCCTGCGGAAGCGGAAAGAAGTATAAGCATTGTTGCAGAAAGTAAGTCCGAATCGTCTTTCCACGCAGCTTATCCTTAACAGCTTCCCTATTATTCCAAGAGTAACGAGCCATTACTCACTCCTTTTCTTCCTTAAACGGCAAAAGCTCCCCGGTGATTCGGGGAGTTTTTGCTTTGCTGGGGAGCCAAGAACATCGGAATCAGGCCCAGGCTGCCTGTTTACGTTCTCTCGATGAGCTGAACTTTCCGGTGGAGAAATTTGGAGTTGCGCCTGTTTACTACGCTGGAAGAAGACTCAATGGCAATTTTGGAATAATGATTGAGCGGTTCTAGATCGAAATGAGAGACAGAAAACCACTGTGAGGCATTGTGTCTCGCAGCGGATTTTTCTCTAAACATTCAATTCCTTGATCAGGTAGGCATCATATTGTACACAACCAATGAACGATTAGTGTTTTTAAGCGGTATAGTGGCGGCGGCAGCAGAGATGTTATCCATTGTAAATCAGCTCCTCTCGGATTATTTCTTCCGCTCTGGCAGCGATGTTGTTCATGTGCTGCGTCCATGCCATCGGGTCGGCAGCTTTCAATGCTTCTGTGATGCCCTCCACAGCCTGCAATTGGGTTATTAGAGCTTCCATGCGCTGCTGGGCCTGCTCATTTAGATCGGCAAGGTATGTCCAGAGATTGCCGGATAGGACAAGGTTGTTGAACCAGATGGGGTGGTGTTCTTTGAGATAGTCCCGGTGCATACGGCCCCATTTGCCAATGGGCCGGGTTTCCTCCGTTAGCTTCAGATCCGGGATAAAGTAGTCCCCGGAACCGATGTATGGGATGTTCATGGTTAATCCTCCTCTGATTTATTTCTACCATGATTTTACCGCTCTGAAATGGATTCGTCGAATATGTCGCGCACGAAAGACTGTTGATAAGCAAAAAAGTAAAGTATCAAGAACCCGGAGGTCGTAGGCTGCGAAATTTAGATGTGATAAAAAGTTCTGATTTCTTCAACGAAATGCGATATTACGGAACTATTTGGGAAATAACCGTTCGAGAAGTAGAGCTAAGAGAATAATGAAATAATTAGAATTTCTGGAGCGTTAAAGCGTAGATTTTCTTAAATGAAATCAGAAATTACAGAACTTTTTGCTGAAATTCTTTGGGGTTAATTTGGGGTTAGTTTTCTTTAAGTTAAATGGCGATATACGAATTTATACGATAAATAAGTTGCGATATTTTATGATATTGCGGTTAAATTCGGCATTTTTGATTTATTTTCAAAAACTCGCCGTCGCTCATAACCCGGAGGTCGTAGGTTCGAGTCCTGCCTCCGCAACCATAAAAACACCGGATTTCGAAAGAAATCCGGTGTTTTTCTAATTTTAGAGACATTTTATAGAACCTAAAAATGAATATTGGGGAAGATTCGGGGAAGACGGGAGTGATATGATTCACAGAAGCTGAAAAACCTACTTTTTAATAAAACAAATGCAAATAACCAATTACTTATTCAATTAATATGAAGATTTTCTGGATTTTCTAATTTACTTCTATTATTTGTAATGTTATAATAAAAAACGGATTATAAAAAGAAAGAGGGTTCCTTATGAAAAAGACATATAAATTGTCTGAAAAAGCCTTCCAGCTGGACGGTAAGATGCCTCTGTCCCAGGCAATTCCCCTGGGTCTGCAGCATGTTCTGGCCATGTTCGTGGGCAACCTGACTCCCTTGCTGATCATTACCGGCACTTGCGGTATTGCCAGCGGTGAGTTCGCTGCGCTACAGTTGCATCTTTTGCAGAATGCAATGCTGGTAGCCGGTATCGTTACTTTGGTTCAGCTGTTTTCTATCGGCCCGATCGGTGGCAATGTCCCCATTGTTATGGGTACTTCTTCCGGTTTCCTGGGTGTATTTAACTCCGTTGCTGCCACCATGGGTGGCGGTGTGATCGCTTACGGTGCCATTATGGGCGCATCGATCATCGGCGGCTTATTTGAGGGTGTTCTCGGCTTCTTCCTGAAGCCTCTGCGTAAGTTCTTCCCCAGCGTTGTTACCGGCACTGTGGTTATGTCCATCGGTCTGAGCCTGATCTCCGTTGGTATCAACTCCTTCGGTGGCGGCAATTCTGCTAAGGACTTCGGCTCTATGGAAAACCTGCTGCTGGCAATCTTCGTGCTGGCTATGATCCTGTACTTCAAGCATGGCACCAAGGGCTTCACCAGCTCTTCTTCCATCCTTCTGGGTATTGTCTGCGGCTATGTTGCTGCATTTATTATGGGTCTGGTTCTGCCCACCACCGGTGTTACCGCTGACGGTGTGGAGTATACCAAGGCATGGGTTCTGAACTGGAGCAAGGTTGCTGATGCTGCATGGTTTGAGATTCCCAAGATCATGCCTGTGAAACCTATCTTTGATCTGCGTGCGATCCTGCCTGTCATGATCATGTTCGTTGTTACCGCTGTGGAAACTGTGGGTGATATCTCCGGCGTTATGGAAGGCGGCCTGGGCCGCGAAGCTACCGACAAGGAACTGTCTGGCGGCGTTATCTGCGACGGTGTCGGCTCTTCCTTCGCTGCTCTGTTTGGCGTTCTGCCCAACACCTCTTTCAGCCAGAATGTTGGCCTGGTTGCTATGACTAAGGTGGTCAACCGTTTCGCAATCTCCACCGGTGCCATCTTCCTGATCCTGTGCGGTCTGTGCCCCAAGCTGGGTGCACTGGTCTCCATTATGCCCCAGGCAGTCCTGGGTGGCGCAGCTGTCATGATGTTCTCCTCCATCGTTATCAGCGGTATCCAGCTGATCACCAAGGAGCCTCTGACCGGCCGCAATCTGTCCATCGTGGCAGTTGCTCTGGGCGTCGGTTACGGCATGGGTGCGAACACCGGTATCCTGAACTTCGCTCCCCAGGCTGTTAAGCTGATCTTCGGCGGTTCCGGTATCGTTCCCGCTGCAATGGTCGCTATCCTGCTGAACATTCTGCTGCCTAAGGAAAAGGCAGAAGAAAAAGTAGAAGAAGAGGCTGCTCAGTAATTTACATACGCAATAAAAGATCCCGAACACAGCATTTTGTGTTCGGGATCTATTTTTATGCAATGGGAATAAAGGCTACCTTGATGGTACCGCCGCAGATCATATCCAGACCGTTGGCTGCAGCGCGATTTAAGGCATATTCCTGAAGGGAAAAACCGGGATTTTCCTGCGCATGCTGGATGGCGCCGTATTCAGGTTCTCCGCCGCCAATGGTACCCAGTACCTTATCTTTTCCAACAAACATCATGCTTCCCACACCCCTGGGAGCAGATCCTTGCTTTTCTATGATGAGGCAAAGCACACCGGAGTCTGTTACTTCCAAAAGCGATTTATCAACTGATGCCCCATGGTACTTGTTCTTTTCCTGAATGATTTGGCTCAGTATGCTGAACGCAATTTCTGCGGGGGTTACAGCGCCGATGGAAAGCCCGATAGGGGCAAAGATTGTGCGGATTTGCGCCTCTGTAAAGCCGGCATTACGCAGGTTCTGGAAAGTGGCCGCCACCTTTTTCTTGCTGCCGATCATACCCAGATAACGGTATCGCGTGGGGAGTATGGTGCTGACACACTGCAAATCTGCCTTGTGATCCGGAGTCACCACCACATAGCAGGCATCCGGCTGCAGATAGTTGCTCAAATTGTCATAGGAATCGCAAATGACCTTTTCAGCAGTGGGAAACCGCTCCCTGTTTGCCAGGTCTTCCCGATCATCGATAACCGTAACGGAGAAGTCCAAATGCGCTGCCAATGCAGCCACTTCCTTAGCTACATGACCGCCGCCGCAGATGAAAAGTTTCGGCTGGGGGCAGAACCATTCCTTGCGAAACATAGAAACATCCTGCTCGCTTTGCAGTAAGGATGCGATGGCGCGCTGATAAAGGGAACCGTCGTGGCGGGGGACACATGTGATTTTTACATTGGGATACGCTGCGCGCAGAGGTTTCAGATACCCTTCTGTCACCAGTTTTTGCACATGGGATGCTGTTATTTCGGTATCATCCTGGATGCCCAGGCAAGATTTGACCAGTTCCAAACGGTGACATACATGTTTGGCCGGTTGACCAATGGCATTCAACCCGCAGACGACAATGATCTCGTCTGCATTTTCGGGAATGACCGGTTCGGAAGCATTTGGGTACTTCAGCGGCAGGCGCTTGGATCCGTCAGCTTCTACCAGCACAATATCAGCAAAAGAGCAGACTGCGTCATAGGTTTGCCGGGAGAGTGCTTTGATTTTTTTACCTTCCGGAATTCCTGCTATTGCGTATCCTTTTTCCTTAAGCCGCTGAATGATGACATCTGCATCGTCGGTCAGCAGAGTGTCTTCTTCCATAAACATATGGGTTGTTGTAGTTACGAATACCGTTTTACCCTTCTCCCGATACTGCGCCGCCAGCTTTTTCAAGAGGGTGGTTTTTCCGCCGGAGCCAACAACAGCTATCATCATAAGTTCAGTTCTCCTTTTCTCTGCAGGATGGCTTCCAAAACACCTCCGGCGATACAGCGTGCTTTATCAGAGATGGTGAAACAATTGTCCAATTCATCTGCTCTGGGATCAATATCCGCCATCTTAAATCCTGCTGTGACCGGATATCCATCCCGAATTAATCCACGCAATATGCCGTCCAATGTGGCTTTAACCGGAACGGATCCGTCCACTGTTTCAACCATTGCGATGGTATCTCCTTTGGAAACGGTGTCGGTGATCTTCTTGACATTTCGGAGAATACCCGTTGCAGGGCAGTGGATGACCCGCTCTTTACCATAACCGCCGATGATACCGGGAATACCGGTGTTAGGGGCGGCGCTGCCGGTCCACAGAACACGGCCCAAGTTGTGGCCGCGCTTGGTTTCAATGACGGCATCCACATCTTCGCCCGCAGTAAAACCGGGGCCCAGCGCCACAGTGATGGGGGCCATTTCCTTATGGGTACCAAGGTTTCTCTTGGCAAGAATCGCGTCCACCACAGCCAAAGGCTTCAGTTTGACAATGGCCTCTCCCATAGGATCTACCAGTACGGTCAGCTTGCCTTCCGAGAGAAACTGCTCTGCCTGCTCCTGGGATGCAGCCAAATAGCAGGTCATATCTTCCACGGTCTGCGTTCCCTGGTAGACGGCCTCGCAAAATGCCACATTTCGGCGGATGGCAGAAGGTGTGGCTGCTTCCAGAATCAGGATCGGGAAACCGCTTTTTTTAAGCTTATAGATCGTTCCGGTGGCCAGATCGCCGCCGCCTCGGACAATGATCAAATTTTTCATAGATTACTCCAATATGATATAGGCATCTTCTTTTTCCGTTACATGGCCAATGATTGCCGCATCAGGGATTGTGTGTCTTAAGTGCGCCAGACAGGCATCCGCTTCCTCCCGGGGGATAGCAAACAGAAGACCGCCGCTGGTTTGGGGATCATAAAGAATATCCTGCTGAGCCCGGCTGATATTGCCGCGTACTGCGACGCCGGCTTCTGCGTATGCGCGGTTGCGATAGGCACCGGCGGGAACGAGTCCCATAGAAGCCAGCTCCAAAGCCTCGGCGTGATACGGCACACTGTCCACCTGAATATGAATGGTGCAATTGCTTCCTTGGGCCATCTCAAAGCTATGACCAATGAGGGCAAAACCGGTAACATCGGTGCAGCTATGGACAGAATACTGCACCATAATATCCCGGGCAGCTTTGTTGAGCGTTGCCATTTGGGTATAGATGCGGTCTATTACCCTTTTCTCCACCATATCCGCCTTGGCTCCGGTGGTGATAATACCCACGCCCAAAGGTTTGGTGAGAATCAGCACATCACCAGGCTTGGCATTGGAGTTAGTCAGCACTTTCTTAGGATGCACAAAACCGGATACCGCCAGACCGTAGATAGGTTCTGCGCCCTTAATGGTATGACCGCCGGTGATGATGGCACCGGCCTCGTAAGCGGCATCATAGCCGCCCCGGAGAATTTCCCGGATGGTTTCGTCTGCCATACCCTCTGCAGCGCACAGAATATTCAGCGCTAGCTTCGGTTCGCCACCCATGGCATATACATCGCTGAGGGCATTGGTCGCTGCGATCTTTCCGTAGAGATAGGGATCATCCACGATGGGCGGGAAAAAGTCGGTCGTCTGAATCAGCGCCGTATTGTCATCCAAAATATATACGCTGGCATCGTCACTTTTGTCGTAACCTACGATCAACCGGGGATCGGAATGGGCGTTGAAACCCTCCAGCATTTTTGCAAGCGTACCGGCGCCCATCTTGGCGCCGCAGCCGGCACAGCTTGCCAGCTTTGTCAGTTTTACTTCCGTTTCCATAGGCAATCAAGGTTTGACGATCTGGGCGGCATTTTCCATCCGCTCCACAATATCGTACATATTGGTAACGCTGCCCACAGCCAGCTTTTCCTTCAAACCGTAGAAGTCCAGGCAGGTGCCGCAGGTAAGAATGGTAACACCCTCAGATTCCAGCAGCTTCAGATCTTCCAAAGTATCCGCGCCTTCGCAGGTCAGGTATGCGCCGGTATTATAGCATAAAATCGTGTCCGGCAGCTGTTCCTGCTTGGTCAAGGCGAAAACAAAGGCCTTCATGAGAGAAGTACCCAGTTTGACATCGCCGGTTCCCATGGTATTGGCAGACAGAACCACCAACATGCCCTTTCTGCGTGAGTCCATAGAGCAGGAAATTTCTTCTTCCTTGACTTTTTCTGCAGTTGCACCGGAAATGGTCATGATAACAGCGTATTCGCTGTCTGCCTTCTTTTCAGCGGAAACACCGAAACCCTTGTGCTCGGCAAAGCGGGTCAAATTCTGAACGGCGATCTCATTGTCCACCAGAACAGTCAGCACATCACCGGCAGACAGTTCTTCAGATGCTTTCTTGGCATTGACAACGGGCAGGGGACAGGCCATGCCTTTGCAATCAATCATTTTTTCCATTGTTATTCCTCCTGGGCCAGTTTCTTTAATGCAGAAACAGCAAGTTCGATTTCTTCGAGGGTATTGAAGTGGGAAAAACTGAAGCGGACAGCACCCTGCTCTGCGGTTCCTAAAGCCTGATGCATGAGCGGTGCGCAGTGGGCGCCGGGACGGGTAGCGATCCCATACTCCCGGGCCAAAACATCACTGACAAGACCTGAATCGTAATCACGGACATTCAGCGTTACGATGGGGCAGCGGTCATAGGAAGAAAAATCACCGTAGACTGTGATACCCGGAATTTCTCTCACCTGCTCATAAAAGGTTTTCATCAGATGCTGCTCGGCCTTTTGGATATTCTCGATTCCGGTTTCCCGGATATAGTTCACAGCAGCCAATAAACCTGCGATACCGTGGGTGTTTAGGGTTCCGGCTTCCAACGCGGTGGGCATTTGCTGCGGATGATTTCTTAAGTAGGTCTGGACGCCGCTTCCACCACTGAGCAGGGGCTTGATGGACACACCTTCCCGGACATAGATGCCACCGGTTCCCTGAGGCCCTAAAAGACTTTTATGTCCTGTAAAGCAGAGAATGTCGATATGCATTTTCTGCACATCAATAGGGAACACACCGGCAGTCTGGGAAGCGTCTACCACAAAAAGGATGCCATGCTTCCGGGCAATCCTGCCCACTGCTTCGATGTCTATCAAGTTGCCGGTCAAGTTGGAGCCGTGGGTGCAGATGATAGCTTTGGTATTTGCCCGAAGGGAAGTTTCGATTTTCTCATAGCAGAGACTTCCCTGTGAATCTGCCGGCACCACTGTCAGGGCTGTGCCGAGCGCCTCCATTTCGTATAGCGGACGCAGTACGGAGTTATGCTCCAGTGCAGTAGTGATCACATGATCTCCCGGATTCAAAATGCCTTTGATGGCGATATTCAGACTTTCTGTAGAGTTTGCGGTGAACGCAATCCGATCCGGACTTTCCGCCCCGAACAGCTCCGCCAGGGCAAGGCGGGCGTCAAATACCATTCTGGATGCGTTCATAGCTCCATCATGGATGCTGCGCCCGGGGTTTCCCATGCTGCAAAGGGCAGAGGTCACCGCTTTTACCACACAATCGGGTTTGCGCTGGGTTGTGGCAGCATTGTCGAAATATATCATATTCTATACCTCACACCATACAGATGTAGATACCCTGAAAATGAAGGCCGTTGCGTTCCATCAGGGAACGCAGAGAATCCTCACGATCCACCGATGCGCACCATGCCAATCCGCAATCAGCGGAAATGCTTCCGGGCACCGGAATGATCCGTCCGTCTGCGTTTTCCGCCTTGCAAATTCGTTCCATGGCCATGGCATCGGTTGTGGTGAAAAAGGTGATCACCAGCTTTTCTGTTTTCTTAATCATCGTATCACTTTCTTCTGGCCTGCTGCCGCAGGATCTCTAAGGTTTCCGGCGTATCCGCATCCATGAATTCATAGGGGTCGCTGATTGAAACCGCTTCCACAGATTCGGGGTATTGTTTCATAATCCATCCGCCGCCCTTGCCTTCCGGAAGATTTCGCAATTGCGGAAGCGCCCAGCCGGGAAAAATCACGGGAGCGCCGGGTGTATCTGCGCAGAAAGGACGCACAATACTCTGCTGACTGGCTTCCCAGCGGGACACCAGTAGCTCTACCGTTTCCGGACGAAGCAGCGGCTGATCCGCAGGCAAAAACATGCAGGCATCCACATCCCCCAAGGCTTCCAGACCCAGGCGAATGGTATCGCTGCGGTGGGGAAGATTATGCAGCAGAACCTGAACACCATACTCCCGGCAAAGGTTCGCTACATCCTCATGGCGCGTGACCACAACACGGTTTTCACCGAAACGGCGACTTGCCTGCAGCGCCTTCAAAATCATAGGCTTTCCATGAAACTCTGCCATCAGTTTATTGCCGCCAAAGCGTTTACCCAGACCGGAAGCCATGATCACGCATCCAACCTTCGGGAAAAATTGACGGAACATCTGTGCGTTCATTTCTTCGCAGGCTTTTGTATATGCTTCATATCGGCGCAGCCATGCTTTGCCTTCAGGTGTCAGGATGCTGCCGCCGCCGTCCTTGCCGCCGGTGATCCGGGTGGTAAGGGGGAATCCCAAGGCGGTTTCCGCGTTTTTCAAAAGCTTCAAAGCTTTGGTATAGGCCATACCCATGACCATGGCGGCCGAACGCAGAGAACCATGGACTTCAATCCCCTGCAAAAGACGGGCGGGCCCTTCTCCAAAAAATTTCTCTCCATTTTGATCCCAAAAGGTGATCCTGGTAACTACTTTCATAGCATGTCCTCGTTGATCATGATCAGCTGCCGGCTGCCGTTTTTTGCAGTCACATACTGCAGGCTGATTTCTCCATAAATCCGGCTGAGCATCTGCTGCATAGTTTCCAAAGTGTCTGTCCGGGGGTGAAGGATCCCCAATGCATTGCCCTCTGCCAGCAGCAAAATGTGTTCACAGTAATTAAGCGCCAGGACGGGGTCGTGGAGGGTCACAATCGCGCTGCTTTGAGACTGCTTTACCCAGTTGTGAAGGTATGACAAAATTTGATATCGATAACGAAAATCCAAAGCGCTTTCCGGTTCGTCCAGCAGAAGCAGTTTGCTGCCTGCAATTAGCGTCCGGGCCATAATACACAGCTGCTTTTGGCCTTCGCTCAGATGCATGTAATTCACATGTGCCTTTTCCGCAAGGCCCACTTGTGCAAGGGTTTCCATGGCCGTTTGCTGCATTGCTTTGGTGGGACGCTCCAACAATCCCAGCTGGGGATTAAATCCCATAAGTACAACATCCAGCGCAGAAATATCAATTGCGATGCCGCTGCGCTGGGGAATATAACTGCAAAGTTTTGCCATTTGGCGAACCGTCAGACGCTCCAGCTGGGTCTGCTCCAGATGGCAGCTTCCCTCGTGGGGCAGAATGCCGCAAATGGCTTTGAGCATTGTGGTTTTACCGCTGCCATTGGCGCCTAAAACGCCCATCAGACAGCCACTGTTTAAGTCGAAGGATACATCTTTGATCACATGGCCGTTTCCGTAACCGGCTGTAAGATGACTGACTGAAAAGAAACTCATACCTGCCTCCTTCCGCGAACGATCAGGAAGATGAGAAAGGGTGCGCCTAAAAGGCTTGTAAAAATACTGACCGGCAATTCCGTTGCCGCAACAGAGCGCGCCAGAAGATCCGCGCCGCACAGTAAAAGACCACCCATAAGACCGCTGAGCGTCATGGTTCCCAGCCGATTATTCTTGGTCAGAAGTCTTGCACCATGGGGCGCCAAAAGTCCCACAAAGCTGATAAGTCCCGTTAAGCTGACCACGGCGGCTACGGCCAAGGTTGCTATGACCAGAATGGCTACACGCAAAGCCGTGACAGGCACACCCAGCATCCGGGCTTCCCCTTCTTCTGCCGACAGCAATATCACCTGGCGATGCACAATCAAAAGCGCAAGCATGCAAAGCACGCAGAGAATGAGATTGCCGCCAATGGAATAGGCGCTGATTCCGTTCAGGCTGCCCATGATCCAATACTCGATGGATGCCAGTTCCCTTTCCGGGTCAGCAGTCAGCTTTAATGCCATCAAAACCGTCTGCGCCATGGCATGCACGGCAATACCGGCCAGTACGATGGTGCTGTTTTTACCGCTGCGATCCAAACCGGACAGCGCTAAAGACAGAATAACAGCCAGCAACGCACCTGCAAAGGCGCAGATCGTCACCGCTGTTGCGCCGGAAAGGAACAAAATACCTGCGGCGGCACCGGCGCTGGCACCGGAGGATACACCGATAATATCCGGCGATGCCAGGGGATTACGAAAAACAGTCTGATAGACAAAACCCGCAATACCAAGGGCGATGCCGCCAATGATGCCAACCACGGTACGGCTGACCCGGAGGGTCAAAAACACACGCAGTTGCGTATCATCACCGGATAAGAGCTTCTCCAAAGACAGAGGGTATTTGCCAACAAACAAACTTACACAGCCAAGGGCAATCAGCAAGATTGTTCCGATCAAACACAAATATTTAGTTTTCCGTGTAGGTGAAGTGATAGAAGGTTTCATAGAATTCATTCATACGGGCGGTGCATTCTGCATCGCTGATCTTATCGGGGTGGAGCGTGTTGCCAAGCCAGACAGCGCCCAGGATACTGCCGGGCACGGGGCTGTCCCAAGCTTCGGACTGGTTAGGCAGACGGTACACATTGCCATTTACGACCGCTTTGCAATCTGCCAGATTGGGGTCGGCAAGAACATCTTCTACCGTGTAGGTGGCTTCCGCGGCCAGGATGATATATTCAGGATCCCATGCCAGCAACTGTTCATAGTCAATCTCAGCCCAATATGTGTCTTCAATGGCAGCGGCCACATTCCTGCCACCGGCCAGCCGGATCATATCCGCCTGATACATAGCATCACCGGCGGTTTTCAGCATGCTGGAGTTGCCGGAAAGGTATACAGAGGGCATCTGAATATCGGCCAGGGCTTCTGCCAGGAAGGCCTGTTGGGAAGAGATCCAACTCAGAATATGCTTTGCCGGTTCATTTTTATTGGTAGCTTCTCCCACCAGGCGGATCATATCATTGACTCTTTGCTGATCTTCGGGATCAACGATCAGCACGGTCAAGCCCAATTTTTCCAGCGTAGGTACGGTGTTTTTCAGCTTCATGGGAAGAACCAGCAGATCCGGCTCCAAGGCCATCACTGCCTCAATATCCAGTTCCTTGGCGGTGCCGATCTGGGGCAGTTCCAGCAGCTGCGGAGCGCTCAGGTTATAAATGGCCCGCTTTTCGGGATCGTTTTCAATACCAACGATTCGGTCATCCAAATCCAATGCGATCAGCAAACTGCTGGTGATGTAGTACGCAGTAATGATGCGCTGGGGTTCTTGTTCGATGGTAACCTCACGGCCAGCCTGATCGGTTACAGTGATCGGGTAGTAGCCGGGTGAGGCTGTGGATTCTGCGGTAGGTGCAGAAGTGGGAATTTCAGAATATTCGGACTGACTGCATGCTGTAAAGGACAACACCATGGCAACAATCAGCAGCAGTGCGGTGATCTTTTTCATTGTCTTACCTCGTTCGTTGTTGTTTAGAAAGTATAACGATATCATAACAAATGCACTTTCCAAAATCAACCCGTGATGGTATACTATAAAAGAAATAGTATGCAAACAAACCGAAAAGGAGCATTTGCAATGATTACCATACAGAAATATGTTCGCGCCCAGTCTTTGGAAGAAGCATGGCAGCTGAATCAAAATAAGCGCAACCGTGTTCTTGGCGGCATGCTGTGGCTGCGCCTGGGAAGAGGCAGTGTCAACACCGCTATCGATCTGTGTGACCTGGGTCTTGATAAAATTGAAGAAACCAAGGACGCATTCTCCATCGGCGCCATGGCCACCCTTCGTGATATTGAAATCCACGAGGGACTGAATACATATACCGGCGGAGCTATTGCCAGTGCTGTAAAAGATATTGTAGGCGTTCAGTTCCGGAATATGGCCACCGTTGGCGGCAGTATCTGGGGACGGTTTGGTTTCTCTGATGTGCTGACGGTTTTTCTGGCGATGGATGCTTATGTAGAACTCTACAAAGGCGGCATTGTTTCTTTGGAGCAGTTTGCAAAGATGAAGAAGGATAACGACATTCTGGTTCGTTTGATCATCAAGAAGACACCTTGCAAAATCGTGTATGCTTCTGTCCGCAACCAGCGCACCGACTTCCCCGTGCTGGCTTGCGCAGTATCTTATATGAACGGACAGTACCGCGCATCCGTCGGCGCTCGTCCTTCCCGCGCAATGCTGCTTTGCAGCGAGAAAGAGGAAGGCTTTGCTGCTTTCGTCGCTGAAAACGCTCCCACCGAAGGAAATATGCGCGGCAGCGCAGCTTACCGCACCCACCTGATCCGTGTTCTGGTAGATCGCGCTATGACGAACTTAAGAGGTATGTGATATGGAGATCAAACTGAAACTCAACGGCAGAAATATTGTAGCTTCTGTGGAAGCGGACACCGTCCTGCTGGACTTTCTCCGGGAAAAGGGTTGCCACTCCGTAAAGCGTGGCTGTGACACCTCTAACTGCGGCCTTTGCACCGTTCTGATGGACGGAAAGCCCATTCTTTCCTGCTCTACTCTTGCAGTCCGTGCCGACGGACATGAGATCCATACCCTGGAAGGTCTGCAGGCAGAGGCATCCGATTTCGTTGGTTTTATCGCTGACCAGGGTGCTGACCAGTGCGGCTTCTGCAACCCTGGCTTTGTGATGAATACCATCGCTCTGCTGCGGGAAAACCCCGATCCCACCGATGATGAGATCCGGGCATTCCTGGCAGGTAACCTGTGCCGCTGCTCCGGCTATGACGGACAGCTCCGGGGCATTCGAGCCTACTTAAACTCCCGAAAGGCATAAGGAGGCAGCTATGGAACACAAAGAATATAAAGCGATTAACAAGTCCGTTCGCAAGAAGGACTCCATGCAGCTGCTGCTGGGTAAACCTGTCTATACGGACGATGTGACCCCGGATGATGCGCTGATCGTCAAGATCCTGCGCTCTCCCCATGCCAATGCCATCGTAGAATCCATCAATACCGCAGCTGCCAAAAAGGTACCCGGTGTTGTAGATATTTATACCTGGGAAGATGTACCCACCACCCGTTTTGCCATTGCCGGCCAGACTTATCCGGAGCCTTCTCCCTATGACCGCCTGATCATCGACCGCCATGTGCGCTTTGCCGGTGATGTGGTTGCTATCATTGCCGCTGAAACCGAAAAGGCAGCATTGAAGGCCATGAAGCTGATCAAAGTCAAGTATGAAGTGCTGGAAGCTGTTTTGGATTTCCGCACTGCGAAGGATAACCCCGTGCTGGTTCATCCGGAAGATGACTGGTTCCCTCCCTGCCAGGTGGGCGGCGATCCCAAGCGGAACATGGTTGCCAGCGCTGACGAGATCCACGGCGATGTGGAAGGCATTATGGCAGATTGTGACATCGTTTTGGAACGAACCTATCATACCAAAGCCTACAATCAGGCTATGATGGAGCCTTTCACCGCTTATGCAACCTTCGATCGCTACGGCCGTCTGCATCTGATTTCTTCCACCCAGATCGTTTTCCATACCCGCCGTATTCTCTCCCGGGCCCTGGGTATTTCCAAGAGTAAGATCCGTGTAGAGAAGCCCCGGATCGGTGGCGGTTTCGGCGCAAAGCAGACTGCGGTATGCGATGTGTATCCCGCTTTCGTAGCAATGAAGACCGGTCGTCCCGCGCGAATCACCTACACCCGTGAAGAATCCCAAATCGCCGGTTCTCCCCGCCATGAGATGGAGATCACCCTGCGCATGGGCGCTATGAAGGATGGCAGAATCCGTGTTATGGATCTGTATACCTTATCCAACACCGGCGCTTACGGTGAACATGGCCCCACGACGGTTGGCCTCTCCGGCCACAAGGCCCTGCCTCTGTACACCGGTTCTCTGGAGGCCCACCGCTTCCACTATGATGTGGTCTATACCAACCATCAGGCAGCTGGCGCTTACCGCGGTTACGGCGCAACACAGGGCATTTTCGCTGTGGAATCTATCGTCAGCGAACTGGCCGAGAAGCTGGGCATGGATGCAACCGCGATCCGTGACATGAACATGATCAAGGAAGGCATGGTCATGCCCGCTTATTACAATGAGATTGCCAATGCCTGCGCATTGGATCGCTGCATGGAGCACTGCCGGCAGATGTTTAACTGGGAAGAACGCTCCAAAGTCCGGGATATGGGCAATGGCAAGGTGAGAACTGCCGGTGTTGCCATGGGCATGCAGGGCAGCTGTATCTCCAATGTTGACGTTGGCTCCGCAACGCTGAAGCTCAGCGAAGACGGCACCTATAACCTGATCATCGGCGCTGCTGACATGGGTACCGGCTGCGATACCATCCTGGCACAGATGGTGGCAGAACTGATGGACTGCCATGTGGATGATGTCGCCGTATTCGGTGCAGATACCGACGTATCTCCCTATGACTCCGGTTCTTATGCTTCCTCTACCACCTATATTACCGGCCAGGCTGTGGTGAAGGCTTGTAATGAACTGAAAAAGCGGATTTGTTCTATCGCTGCCGATATGATGGCATGCGAAGAGTCCGAAGTAGAATTTGCAAGCACCTGCGTCCGCCGTATTGGCACAGAGCAGACAATTTCTTTGATGGATATTGCTTATAAAGCACAGGTCAACAACACCACACCTGCAGAAGCAACCCAGACCCATACCTCTCCCGTTTCTCCTCCTCCCTATATGGTTGGCATGGTTGAGATTGAACTGGATAAGCTGACTGGTGAAGTGACTATTTTGGATTACATGGCAGTTGTGGACTGCGGTATTCCCATTAACCCCAATCTGGCAAGAATCCAGACAGAGGGCGGTATCGTTCAGGGTATTGGCCACACCTTGATGGAAAATGTCACCTATGATAAATTCGGCAAGCCCATGGAATCCTCCTTCATGCAGTATAAGGTTCCTACCCGTCTTGATATGGGCCGCCTGAAGGTGGAGTTTGAGCATAGCTATGAGCCGACCGGCCCCTTCGGCGCAAAGTCCATCGGTGAGATCGTCATCAATACCCCCGGCCCCGCCATTGCCCATGCAATCTACCGGGCAACCGGCAAGTGGTTCCGGGAACTGCCCATCACACCTGAGCAGATCGCAATGTCTATGACGGAAGAATAATGAAAAACGCCTCCTATGCCAAGAGAAACAACATCTCACGGCACAGGAGGCGCTTTGCATTTTTCGTCCAAAAGACGGACGCTGATTTGCTTAGTTTTCTTCGGGGAATGCGTAGCGGGCCTTATACTGGGCAAACTGCTCTGCAAAAGCGGCAGATTCATGCAGTTCGCCAGCCTTCAGCGCATTAAGATATTCGTGTGCTTCCAGCTTGCCTTCGGCAACCTGCAGCATTTCCACAGCCACATTGGAGCAGTGATCAGCGGTGCGTTCGCAGGCGGTCAGCAGATCTTCCAGCACGAAGCCATACTCTACAGTGCAAAGGCCATCTCTCAGACGGCGCACGTGGCGGGACTTCACTTCTCGAACCAGGGCATCTACAACCTGCTCCTGAGGTTCGATTCTGACAGCCTGCTCACGGTCGAAGCTACCGTAAGCGGCAACCGTACGATCCACAATATCCAGCACCGCCTGCTCCAATACTGCCAGCTCTCCTTTGGCCTGGTTAGAGAACGCGATCTTCTTTTCTTCCATCTCCAGTGCGGCCTTGGCGACAGCCATAGCATGGTCAGCCATTCGCTCAATATCAGAAATGGAATATAGCAGCGTATTCAGAATGCGGTTGTCGTGGACAGACAGATTCATAGCGGAAAGTTTTACCAGGTAGGTGTTCAGCGCATCCTCGTAGCGGTCGGTCTTGTCTTCCAGCTCTACGACCTGCTCCATAATACCTTCGTCGAACTTCTTGGTCAGTCCCATAGCCAAATGCATTGCCTTTGCAGCATCAGAGGCCATCTGGCTGGCAATCTCATGGGCACGCTGCACAGCAACAGCGGGTGTTGCCAGCAGACGGGAGTCCAGCAGTTCGGTCTTTTCCGGTTCCTTGACTTCGGGAACCAGCAGATACGCTAGTTTTACCAGCAGGCCGTTCATGGGCATCAGCACGGCAGTTGCAATCAGGTTGAATCCGGTGTGGATCACGGAAATATCCCAGGCCTGCACGGAGTCACCCAGGAAGTTCCACTGGATGAACATGCCAACACCGTAGAAAATCACAGCAAACATCACAGCGCCTACCACATTGAACAGCAGGTGTACCATGGCAGTTCTGCGGGCATTCCGGTTTGCACCGATTGCGCCCATAATGGCGGTGATACAAGTGCCGATGTTCTGACCCAGGATAATAGGAATGGCTGCGCCGTAGGTGACAACACCGGTGCTGCACAAACCTTGCAGAATACCGATAGATGCGGAGGAAGACTGAATCACGGCGGTCAGTACGGCACCAAACAGAATACCAATAATAGGATTGGTAAAAGAAATCATCAGGTCTGCAAACCAAGCTTCGCTCTTGAGGAAGGACATGGAACTGCTCATGAGATCCATGCCGGTCATCAGTGCCATGAAACCCAGCATAATGGTACCGATGCCTTTTCTTTTTTCGGCCTTGCCCATATAGAGAACAATACCGATCATACCGATGAGAGGCGCCAGGGTGGAAGGTTTGAAAAATTTAATCAGGAAACTGTCACCCTCCAGGCCGGACAGAGAAAGAATCCATGCGGTGACAGTGGTACCAATATTGGAACCCATGATAACACCCACGGCCTGCTTAAGTGTCATAATGCCGGAGTTGACGAAGCCGACTACCATGACTGTGGTTGCAGAGGAACTTTGGATCACAGCGGTGACACCCAGGCCCAGCAGGAAACCCTTGAACACATTGCTGCTCATCTTTGCCAGGATGGTCTGCAGTTTACCACCGGCCTGACGCTCCAGCGCTTTGCCCATGATGTCCATACCAAACAGGAACAAAGCAAGACCACCCAGCAGGGTGATGATCTTAAAAATGTAAGCTGTCATGAAAATTCTCCTTTGAGATAGTATGCTCATTTCGACAGGCTACATTATAAATTTTGCGATTTGTAAAAACCATAGAGGGTTTGAAAAGTCTATGTAAAATTCATGTAAAGCAAAAGACCGCATCCAAATGGACGCGGTCTTAAATCAAAAATGAATGGTTATGGTCGTTCCCTTTCCGGGGGTGCTTTCCAGGCTGATTTCTGCGTTATGGTAGGCTACAGCGTGCTTTACAATAGAAAGACCCAGGCCGGTACCGCCGGAGGCTTTGGAGTGGCTTTTGTCAACCCGGTAGAACCGTTCAAAGATCCTGTCCTTATGTTCTGGGGGAATGCCAATGCCGGTATCGCTGACAACCAAGCAGTTATTTTCTGCTTTGAGCGTTATGCTGCCGCCGGGGATATTGTACTTGATAGCATTATCGCAGAGATTATAGATGATCTCATGGAGCATTCTGCGTACACCAACCACAGAAAAGCCGTTGCCGGAAATAGAAATGCTCACATTCTTTTCTTCTGCGCTGGGTTGGAGGATCATCTTCACTTCTTCTGCCAGTTCCAGAATATTCACAGTTTCCGCAGGAAGCTGGGCACCTTCATCCAGCTGGGAAAGACGGATGATATCTTCGATCAAACTCACCAGCCGGGATGCTTCCTTGCGGATGTGACCTACAAAACGAGGAGTGTCTTCCTCCTTCACCATGCCACTTTCCAGTAGTTCGGCGCTGCCAATAATACCCTGCAAAGGGGTCTTCAGTTCGTGAGATACATTGGCGGAGAACTCCCGGCGCAGCTGCTCTGCATTTTGGGATTCTGTTACATCCACCGCCAGGATAACTGCGCCCAGCAGATTTCCGTCGGACTGAATGCTGCTCATATCGAAACGGTAGATTCTGCCTTCCAGCTCCTGCACGATGCTTCCCCGGCCCCGATCCAGGGCATCGTTTAAGGTCTGTCGCAGTGGATTACTGCGGTTTACCTGAAAGAAGCTGCTGCCAACGCAGGATTCGTCTGACCCGAAAATTTTTATGGCAGCGGAATTGATGGAGCGGATATGAGTCTCCTTATCCAGCACCACCAGTCCCTCCTGCATATGGGAGGTGATCTGAATAAACTCGTCGGTTTTGCGTTGCAGCTTGCGCATTTGGGCATCAATCTGCAAGTGCTGCTGGTTGATCCGGCGCAGTAGCGGGGAGAGTTCTTCGTAAGTGTTGTTGGACAGCGGCCGCTCCAAATCCAAATTGTTCATTGGCTCTACAATATTCTTTGCCATTCTACGGGCAAGAATCAAGGAAAGACCAATCGCCAGCACAGCAATGAGGATAATCGGCCAAAGTAGATCCATCATCAGCGCCCAGGCAGAGGCCTGGTTGGTGGAAATGCGAAGCACCGTTCCGTCTGTTAAGCGCTGCGCTTCGTAGTAGGTCTGCTCGGTGAGGGTAGAGGAATTACGCACTGCACTACCGGAACCGGTCTCAAATGCTTCCCGGATCTCCTCTCGATCAGCATGGTTTTCCATGGCAGTCTGATCTACTTGGGTATCGAAGAGAACCGTGCCATCGGTGTCAATCCAGGTGACACGGAAGCGGTCAGCTTCCACATTCTCCAGGAAGGTATTTCCATACTGCTCTGTGCCGGTGACAGCAAGACTCAATTCGTCCTTCAATTGCTGTACCTGGACTCCGGTAAAGTGGTTGTACAGAACACCGATCACAATGCCAAGAGAACAGAGTAGAACCACAACCGCAACAAAGACCGTTGAACGAAAGATCTTACTTGTCATTCTTAGCCTCCAGGCGGTAGCCTACATTGCGAACCGTTTCAATGATATTACCGTATTCGCCCAACTTCTGCCGCAAGGTGCGGATATGCATATCCACCGTCCGTGTTTCTCCTACATACTCTGTATTCCATACGCAGGAGAGCAGCTGCTCTCTTGTAAAAGCAATACCCGGCTGAGAGAGAAACAGATGCAGAAGCTCGTACTCTTTGTAAGTCAGAGCAATCCGTTCTCCATCAATGGTGACGGTATGCTCGTCGGGATTCAGCACAAGACCGCTAAGCTTCAGCAAGTTGGAGGATGCTGACCGCTTGCAGCGGCGCAGCACCGCTTTCACCCGACTGACCATTTCCATAATGCCAAAGGGCTTTACCAAGTAATCGTCAGCACCCAAGTCCAAACTCTGGATCTTATCATATTCGCTTCCCTTGGCGGTTGCCATGATCACGGGAATGTCTGCAAATTCTTCCTTTGATTTCATCATCTTCAGCAGCGTGACACCGTCTTTGCCGGGAAGCATCACATCCAGTACAACGAGTTCCGGTTTTTCGGACTGCAGCGCTTGCCAAAAACTGTCGCCATCTTCAAAACCTTTGGCTGCAAACCCGGTAGAGACGAGTGCATATACTTCAATATCGCGGATACTGGAATCATCCTCTACACACCAAATCATTCGGGCACCTCCTTGCGTTTGTACAATTTTAGCTGTTTTAGTAGCAAAATTCAAGGATTTAGATGGACTTTACATACATTTTACATCTTGCGGATAGTCCTTTCTAACCTGTTGGAGAAGAATAACCAAAAAAAGCAGAGCGGGTGAGGGCACATTTCTGCATTATATACAAATGTGCGCAATGTAAAAACAAAATGCCGTATTTTCCCCGGCAACTGTCTTTCATACCCGAATGAATGATGGTCATTTGCCTTGAGTGATTTCGCTCGGAAAACAAAAGTGCTTGACAGATGGAAAGCACGGTGCTATCATGTGTCTAACAACTTCATAGCACAAATGCATTTGAGCAGAAACCAGTACATACGGAAATACCAGCAGAGAGTTGTCGGATGGTGCAAGACAACAGGGACAGCCGTGTCGAATTCCTTCTGTGAGCAGTGCACCGAACTTGGCGTAAGCTTTTAGTAGGCTGCAACGGGCGTTCCCGTTATAGGACTAGGGTATGTTAGTACCTGATAAGGCTGCTACCGTGAGATAGCGGCAAACTGAGGTGGTACCACGGGATTTGTTCTCGTCCTCTGTATTCTTCATCGGAATGCGGAGGGCGATTTTTTTAGCCATCTTCCCACTCCGAACCCTCATTATTGGAAAGGATGGTCAAAAATGGAAAACTACTATCAGAAAGAAATTGAAACCATGTCCCGGGAGGACATGAAAAAGCTTCAGTCTGAAAAGCTGGTCAAGCAGGTAAAGCACGTTTATGAAAATGTGGCTTACTACCGGGATCTGATGGACAAAAAGGGTGTGAAGCCTGAAGATATTCAGAGCATCGACGATCTGCACAAACTGCCATTCCTTACAAAGGCCGATCTGCGGGATGCTTATCCCTATGGCCTGCTGGCAACTCCCCTGGAGAAGTGTGTTCGTATTCACTCTACCTCCGGCACTACCGGCCGCCGTGTTGTTGCGTTCTACACCCAGGGTGATATTGACCTGTGGGAAGATTGCTGTGCCCGTGCGATCACTGCTGTAGGCGGTACCCCCAAGGATATCTGCCAGGTGGCTTATGGCTACGGCCTTTTCACCGGCGGTTTCGGCCTGAACGGCGGATCTCAAAAGCTGGGATGCCTGACGCTTCCCATGTCCTCCGGTAATACTGACCGTCAGATCCAGTTCATGATGGATATGCAGGCAACCATTCTCTGCTGCACCCCCTCCTATGCTGCTTACATTGGCGAGACACTGAAGGAGCAGGGCTACAAGCCTGAGGATATTCCTCTGAAGGCCGGTATCTTCGGCGCAGAACCCTGGACTGAGGAAATGCGCCGGGGCATCGAAGAAACCCTGGGCATCAAGGCCTACGATATTTACGGACTGACCGAGTCCACCGGTCCCGGTGTTGCCTTTGAGTGCAGCGAACAGACCGGCATGCACATCAATGAAGACCACTTCTATGCAGAAATCATTGATCCCGACACCGGAGAAGTCCTTCCCGAAGGCAGCAAGGGCGAACTGGTGTTCACCTCTTTGGACAAGGAGGCATTCCCCCTGCTGCGCTACCGCACCCGCGATATTTGTGTGCTGTCCCGCAAGAAGTGCTCCTGCGGCCGTACCCTGGTCAAGATGGCCAAGCCCATGGGCAGAACCGACGATATGCTGATCATCCGCGGTGTCAATGTATTCCCCAGCCAGATCGAAACCGTTCTGCTGAACGAAGGCTATCAGCCCAACTATCAGATCGTTGTTGACCGTAAGAACAATACGGATACTTTCGAAGTTAATGTGGAGATGACTCCCGAGAAGTTCACCGATAAGGTCAGCGATATCCTCAAGATGGAAAAATCCCTTGCCGCCGCCATGCGGACAATGCTGGGTATTAACCCTGCTGTCCATCTGGTTGCACCGAAGCAGATCGCCAGAAGCGAAGGCAAGGCTGTCCGCGTCATTGATAAGAGAAAGCTCGTGTAATTGCAGAAAGGAGACTCACTATGGCACTCAAGCAGTTAACCGTATTCGTTGAAAACAAGCAGGGCACCCTTGTGAATATCACAGATACCCTTGCTGCCAACAATGTCAATATCCGGGCGCTGTCCATTGCCGAAACAGATGGTTTTGGCATTCTGCGGCTCATCGTCGATAACGAAACAGAGGCAGAAAAAGTCCTGACAGAAGCAGGATATCTCATCAAAATTACCGAAGTTGTGGGCGTTAAGATCGGTGATGCCCCAGGAAAGCTCTCCTATGTTCTGCGGACGCTGGCCGATGCCGGTATCAACATGGAATATCTGTATGCCTTCATGGCCCGTACCGAGCGACATGCCTATGTTGTCATAAGAGTAGAAAACAATGCCGAAACCGAAGCTGTGCTGGAAAATGCAGGTCTGCATATCATTACGGATGCAGATGTCAACAAGTTGTAATAAACTGGTGATTTCCCAATAAAAAATCCGGGGTGGCCGCTTTGGAAGCGGTTACCCCGGATTTTTTGTTTTTTAATGCTGCTGCATGTGCTCAACCACCACAGCCAGCTTATCACACTGCCGCTGGGCTTCCACACAGTCGCCTGCTTCCAGACTCCGGGCAATCCGGGTTTCCAGATCCTTCTTCTGAAGTTCCAGTTCCAGATATTCCTTGCTGAAATGTTTCTTGTAAATCATTTTACGGAAAGCGCGGGGACTCATGGGACGGATGCTGCCGTTTTCCACAAACAAGATGGTGTCGGCACAATTTACGATGGTATAAAAATCATGGGATACCATGAGAACCGCACCCCGGTAAGCAGCAATGGCATCTTCCAGCGCAATCTGGGAGAAGGTATCCAAATGGCTGGAAGGCTCGTCCAGCAGCAGAAGGTTAGCATTGCCCGCGGCCAGCTTTGCCAGCTGCAGCAGATTCTTTTCGCCGCCGGAAAGATGACCTACCTTGCGGCCAAGACTGTCGGGATCGAAGCAATATTTCTGAAGGTACTCTTCTACCTGCTGATGAGTTTCAAAACCAATCTCGAAAAGCTCCTCGTAAATGGTGTTCTGTTCCTTCAGAATTTCTGCATGGAGCTGGGAGAAGAAGGCGGGGGAAGCTTCCGGGGAAAAGACAATGGCAGGATTCTGATTCTTCCAAATTTGGCGCAGCATAGAGGTCTTTCCGGTGCCGTTGGCGCCTACCAATGCCACTTTTTCACCGGCATGCACCGCGAAAGAGACATGTTCCAGCAGCTTTTCTTCAAATGCCAGAGAATAGTCTTCCAATCGCAGCAGTTCTGCGGCCTCATCGGGTTCCTCTACTTCCGGCAGGTGGATTTCCGGCTGGCGGATTTCCACAAAGGGAGCTTTGATCTGCCGGCTCAGCAGCCGGTTCAGGTAGCTGACTTTGCCCTTCAACGTGCGGCCGATTTGAGGATCGATCACTTCCGTAGCATCATCCCGCAGGCGTTCTACCAGCTCGGTGATCCGGCGGACTTCCTCTTCATCGTCCAATGCGGCCAACTGAATATCGATCTTCTTCTGCAGACGGGAATGGCTATACTCCGTAAAGCTGCCTTCATACTCCTGCAGATCGCCGTTTTCCAGGTGCCAGATCTTGTCAAAGCAGTGGGCCAGCAGATACCGGCTGTGGGTGACCACCAGCAGGGTGCCCTTATAAGCATTGATCAGATCCCGCAAGCCGTTTAAATTCTCAAAATCCAGGAACACATCCGGCTCATCCATGATGAGAAGCCCAGGACGGCGCAGCATCTGACGGATGACCTGCACAAGCTTTAATTCACCGCCGCTTAATTTTTCCAGCTCCAATGAGGCTTTGTCCTCCAGCTCGGCCAGCTGCAGCTGACGGCGGATATTGACCTCATAGTTGTCTGCGTCGATGGCATCACTTTCGTCCAGCAGTTCCTGGTAGCGCTCCATCACAGCATCCATATCCTCGGCAGACTCCATCTGCATGCAAGTCTCGCCGATTGCCTGCTCCAGATCGAGAAAATCCCGGCACAAATAGTCAAAGACTGTGACGGACTGATCACCTTCCCGAATGGCGAACTGGCTCACATAGCCGATACGGCCTACACCCTCGCGGGTTACTTTGCCGTCGAAAATAAAATTCTCAGGTTCACGGATCAGATTGACCAGGGTGGTTTTGCCGGTGCCGTTGCTGCCGATCAGAACACAGTGACGGTTTTCCTCCAGGGTGAAGGAGACATTTTGAAATAAAAGTGTGCTATTGAATCCAAATGTTAGTTTTTCTGCGTGTATCATGGAAATCCCTCAATTAATTGTGTAATTCTTTGCTTATCATAGCGGTATTTTACTTGTATTGCAAGTTCTTTTTTGCGGGGAAAGAGGAATAACAGCCTGCATGAAATGAAAAAAAGAAAATACCATCTTGTGAAAAAGGGGAAATATTGTATACTTAATATATGTGGAAAAATGCGCATGAATCAGCAGGGGTTCTGTGAAGATATCCTGTGGCCTTAAATGAGGAGGACTAAAGTATGTATATTCCCGAAAATGATGCAATTCTTCGCGAAGTGATTGCAGCGTATGCATTTCCTGAAACTTTGTTGGGTGCTGTCCGTTACGGCAGCGGCCATATCAATGATACGTTCTGCCTGGTTTGCCAGCCCCAGGAGGGCAAGGCAATCCGCTTTATCCTGCAGGGTTTGTCTATGGCAGCCTTCCCCCGTCAGGATGAACTGATGGAGAATTTCATCGGTGTCACCTCCCATCTGCGGAAGAAGATCGAGGCTGCCGGCGGCGATGTGATGCGTGAAACCCTGAACCTGGTTCCTACCCGTGATGGCAAGCTCTATTATACTGACTCCACCGGTAAGGTATGGCGATTGACTAACTATGTGGAAAATACTGTGTGTCTGCAGAAGGCAACCCCCGACCTATTTGAGGCATCTGCCCGGGCATTTGGCCGTTTCCAGTGGCTGCTGAGTGACTATCCTGCCGAGACCCTCCATGAGTCCATTGTGAACTTCCACAACACCGAAGACCGTTTCGCTAAATTCCTGGCAGCTTTGGAAGCGGATAAGATGGGCCGCGCAAAGGAAGTGGAGGCAGAAGTCAAGTTTGTGCTGGATCGCAAGGCCGATTGCTCCGTTGCGCTGAATGCCCTCCGGGAAGGCAAGCTGCCTCTGAGAGTTACCCATAACGATACCAAGCTCAATAATGTTTTGATTGATGAGAAGACACTGGAAGGTGTTTGCATCATCGACCTGGACACCACTATGCCCGGCTTGTCCATTTATGACTTCGGCGATTCTATCCGCTTCGGCGCCAACCACAGCGCAGAGGATGAGAAGGATCTTTCTAAGGTCAATTTTGATATTGACCTCTATAAGCGCTATACCCGCGGTTTCCTGGAAGGCGCAAAGGGAGGCCTGACCCAGGCGGAACTGGAGTACCTGCCCTGGGGCGCAAAGCTGATGACCCTGGAGTGCGGCATCCGTTTCCTGACCGACTACCTGGACGGCGATCATTACTTCCACATCCGTTATCCTGAGCAGAACCTGGATCGCACCCGTACTCAGTTTAAACTGGTTGCGGATATGGAAGCGCAGTGGGAAGAAATGCACAATATCGTAAAGGAGATCACAAAATGAAAGTTTTGGTTACCGGCGGCGCCGGCTATATCGGCAGCCACACTTGTGTTGAACTGATTGAAGCAGGTCACGAGCCTGTTGTCATTGATAACCTGGTCAACTCTAACCCTGAGAGCCTGAACCGCGTGAAGATGATCACCGGCAAGGAGGTTCCCTTCTACCAGGGCGATGTCCGTGATGAGGCACTGCTGAACAAGATTTTTGACGAGCATGCAATCGAGTGCGCCATTCATTTTGCCGGCCTGAAGGCTGTTGGTGAGTCCGTTGCCAAGCCCCTGGAGTACTATGAAAACAACCTGTGCTCCACCATGACCCTGTGCCGTGTGATGGGCAAGCGCGGTGTCAAGAGAATCGTCTTCTCTTCTTCCGCAACCGTTTACTCCGGTGATAATGAGATGCCACTGCGGGAAACTTCCAAGACCGGCAACTGTACCAACCCCTACGGCTGGACCAAGTACATGGGCGAGCAGATCCTCCGGGATCTGACCGTTGCTGACCCCCAGTGGTCTGTGGTTCTGCTTCGCTACTTTAACCCCGTGGGCGCCCATAAGAGCGGCCTGATCGGTGAGCATCCCAACGGCATTCCCAACAACCTGATGCCCTTCATCTCTCAGACCGCTATCGGTAAGCGCCATCACTTAAGCGTCTTCGGCAATGACTATGATACCCACGACGGCACCGGTGTCCGTGATTATATTCATGTTGTTGACCTGGCCAAGGGCCATGTGGCGGCAATTGCACACCTGATGAAGACTCCCGGCGAGAGCGTATTCAACCTGGGTACCGGCACCGGATACTCGGTTCTGGATATGGTCAAGGCCTTTGAAACCGCAAACGGAATCCCCGTGCCTTACGAAATTGCGCCCCGCCGTCCCGGCGATCTGGCTACCTGCTATGCAGACCCTGCCAAGAGTGCGGAAGTCTTAGGCTGGAAGGCCACCAAGGATCAGACCGATATGTGCCGTGATACCTGGAACTGGCAGAGCAAGAATCCCAACGGTTTTGATAACTGATTCCGGGAGTCTTGCTGCTTTGGAGCAGAGCAACTTCGATTTTTCCTGAAGCTTATTAAGCAGAGCAGCGACGCCTCGTATATGTACCTGCAGAATGTCATTCCTGCCGACTGTAAGGTACATCAGAATGTGGCGCTGGCGCTTGCTATGTGCTGCGCATTCGCCCTCAGGGAGGAACCGAAATGGAGGTTCAGAGATGAAAATTGAAACCTATATTGATGCTTTGGTGTCTTATGCCATGAATACCGGTCTTGCAGAACCGGAGGATCATATTGTGCTGATAAATCGTCTGCTGGATCTGCTGGGAAAACCCGACTATGTACCTTCCGATGAACCCCAGCCTGATGACCTGGAGGAAATTCTGAGCGGGATTTTGGCGTATGCTGTGGAGCAAGGTCTGTGCAGCGAACGCATTACCGATAAGGACCTGTTTGATACCCGCCTCATGGGCGCGCTGACGCCTATGCCGCGGGAAGTGATCCGCACATTCCGTGAAAAATACGCGGACGATCCTGTAAAAGCCACCGATTGGTACTATAAGTTCAGCGGTGATACCGACTACATCCGCCGCTACCGGATCGCAAAAGATATGCGCTGGAAGTATACCAGTGAATACGGCGAACTGGATATTACGATCAACCTTTCCAAGCCGGAAAAGGATCCCATGGAAGTAGCGGCTATCAAGTATGCACCGCAGACGGATTATCCCAAGTGTCTGCTGTGCCGGGAAAACGAAGGCTACTATGGCCGTGTGAATCATCCGAACCGGGCAAATCTGCGGATCATCCCCTTGACCCTGGGAGAGGAGTCCTGGTGTATGCAGTACTCTCCCTATGTTTACTACAATGAGCATTGTATTGTATTCAACGAAAGCCATACACCGATGGTGATTGAGGGTAGGGTATTTGAGCGGCTGCTGGATTTTGTGGGTCAGTTCCCCCACTATTTTGTGGGTTCCAATGCGGACTTGCCTATTGTAGGCGGATCTATTCTCAGCCATGAGCATTTCCAGGGCGGTCATTACACATTCGCCATGGAGGCTGCATCTCTGGAGAGGGAACTGACATTCCGGGGATTCGAGGATGTGCAGGCCGGTATTGTCAAGTGGCCCATGAGCGTTATCCGTCTGACAGGTAAAGATCCTCAGAGGATTGCGGCGCTGGCAGATAAGATTCTCCTGGCATGGCGCGGCTACACCGATGAAAGTGTCGGCATCATCGCTTTTTCCAATGGTGAACCTCACAACACCATCACCCCCATTGCCCGCCGCAGAGGGGCGGACTTTGAACTGGATCTGGTGCTGCGCTGCAATATCACCACAGAGGAACATCCGCTGGGTGTTTTCCATCCCCATGCAGATAAGCACCACATCAAGAAAGAAAATATCGGCCTGATTGAAGCAATGGGCCTGGCAGTGCTGCCCAGCCGCCTGAAGCAGGAACTGACAGAACTGGCAGAAGCGGCTGTTTCCGGCAAAGATATTTCTTCCCATGAAAGCCTCGGTAAGCATGCTGCCTGGCTGAAAGAAATGAAGAAACAGCACACGTTCACGGCGGAAAATGCGTTGGAGATTATCCTGCAGGAAACCGGTAAAGTGTTTGCCGCTGTTTTGGAAGATGCCGGTGTTTACAAGAACACCCTCCAGGGCAAGGTAGCATTTGCCCGCTTTGCAGACTATGTAAATCAGTAAACATTATGAAAAAAGGAACCCACCGGCTATGCCGGTGGGTTTGCGTTTGATTGGTAAAACAGTCGAAAATCAGACCTTGAATGTCGAATTCAACTATTGAAAATAGACAATGGTTTATAGTATAGTAATAACAGAAGCGGTATAGGAGATTATCACCCGTGCCCCCTTTGGGCGGCAATGAAGTTTGCGGAGGTAACACAATGCTACAATCCTATCTCTGGCATTATCTTTCCTAGATGATTTGGCATACACCCCAAAATGATTAATATTTAGGAATGGAGATTTACTTATGAAAATTGAAAGAATTACTGATTTGGAGCGTCAGTATGCCATGCAGTCTTTGGATGGTCAGTTTGAAGCCCATAATAACTATAAGTTCGTGGTTCGCCTGGAGAAGGCCTTTGCCGAGAAGATCGGCACCAAGCACTCTGTGGGCTTTGTTAACGGCACCGCAACCCTGCACACTGCCCTGGAAGCCGCCGGTGTGACCATGGGTGACGAGGTTATCGTACCGCCTCTGACCATGTCCTCCACCTCTTTGGCAGTCATCCAGGCCAATGCCATCCCCGTCTTTGCGGATGTGGACGAGAAGACCTTCCTGATTTCCGCGGCAGACATTGAAAAGAAGGTTACACCTAAGACCAAGGCCATCATCATCGTATCTTTGTTCGGCCTAATGCCCGATATGGATGCCATCATGGCCATTGCAAAAAAACACAATCTGGTGGTGATTGAAGACGATGCCCAGTGCTTCCTGGGTAAGTACAAGGGTCAGAATGCCGGTACCATCGGCCATATGTCCAGCTTCTCTTTCCAGGCAAGTAAGCACCTGACTTCCGGCGAAGGCGGCATGGTCACCACCAATGACGATCACCTGGCTCTCCAGCTGCGCCGTTTCTCCGGCCTGGGCTATGGAAGTATTACCATGGAGAAGGCCCGTATCACCAAGGATGATATTCAGAATCCTGCTTATGAGCGCCATGTGGCGCTGGGCTGGAACTATCGTATGTCCGATGTGGTGGGTGCTGTTGCTTTGGCACAGACCGAGCGTATGGAGGAACTGTGCGATATGCGCAAGGCTGTGGGCAAGATCATCGAAGAAGGTGCAAAGGGCTGCGATTGGCTGATTCCCCAGTATACGCCCGAAGAGTGCGAGCATGCTTACTGGGCAGTAGCAATGCGGATGGCAAACCCCGACATCACCTGGTATGACTTCCGCAAGAAGTTCATGGAACTGGGCGGCGATGGCATTTACTCTGCATGGAAGCTGTCCTACCTGGAGCCTGCGTTCCGGAACAAGACCTTCTACGGCAGAGAAAAGCTTTTCGACGGCTACACCTACGAAGAGGGCCTTTGCCCTGTGGCGGAAATGCTCCAGCCCCAGATGCTGCAGTTTAAGACCAACTATTTTGACACCGATGAGGCAGAGGCTCAGGCGGAGATCCTGAGAAAAACCATTGCTTACTTTGGCTAAGGGATAGACGATACCGGATGCAGTTATAAAATAAGAAAGATCCCCCGTCTGATCCAGACGGGGGATTACTGCGTTTTATCAAAGTTTGTTCAGAATATCTTCCGGAGATTCTGCCCGGAATTGGGGATCTATTTCCACAGGCTGGCTGGAACCCCAGGGCGCCAAAATAAACTTGGCACCGGCGCTGATAGCGCAGGCTTTATCATAGGGGCTGTCGCCAATATATGTCACATCCGCAATCTCTGCTTTTGCCAGCTCCGCATATTTCAGCAGAGGATCCGGATTGGGTTTGTGCTTTTCGGTGTCTTCCGCGCAGATCACCACGCTGAAATAGGGGCGCAGTTCATCCAAAATCGCAAAGCTGGCAAACTCTGCTTTGGATTGGGAAGTCACAATACCCATAGGATAACCCATTTCGTGGATTTTCTTAACCACCTGAGGAATACCGGGAAAATAGTGGATCGTGTCAGCATAGTTCTGTAGACTCACTTCCCACATGTTTACCACGGCTTCGTAAAGAGACGGATCCACACCCAGAATTTTCATAGTGTCCACAGCGGAGCGGCCCAGAGAGAAGGTCAGCTCTTCGTGGGAATAATCCACACCGGTATAGGTACGGACGGCATCCCGGAGGGAGCACAGATTAGCCAAAGCCGTATTGATCAGTGTGCCGTCAATGTCAAAAACCACATGTCGCATGGAAAAACCCCCTGTTATTGTGCCGGGAATGTCTTCAGCACTTTTTCTTTATGCTACTGTTTTTGCCCCGGAAAGTCAACCTTTTGCTGAAGAAAATGCCGGAATATCTCGCTTTTTTGCCCTGCTGAAGAATTGTGCGAAAAGCAAAATGCACATCACGCCTATTAGTATATATTGTGCAACTCGTCAATAAGTAGTGCCAATATACCACATAATAATCATGATATTCCACATTTCCTTTTCTGTACAGCAGAGATATAATGGTTAAGTAAGGTGAAGAACTTACAAAAATAAGAATCGAGAGGAAAAATACTATGAAGAAAATTATTGCATTGCTTCTGGTTGTCGTCATGATTGCTGGCATGATGTCCGGCTGTGGCGCTAAGAAGGACGCTTCCGGTGATACCGGCAAGCTGGTTCTGTACTCTTCCTGGGCTGAAGACCGCGTTAACCCCCTGGTTGAGCGTTTCACCGAGCTGACCGGCATCGAAGTTTCCGTTGTTACCGGCGGTACCTCCGAGCTGATCAACCGTATTGTCGCTGAGAAGGACAACCCCCTGGGTGACGTTCTGTGGGGCGGCAGTACTTCTTCCTACACTCCTATCAAGGAATACCTGATGACCTACGAAACCACTGAAATCGGTTCTCTGCAGCCCAACTGCATCGACCCCGATCACCAGTGGTACGGCTTCTCCGTTGAGCCTCTGTGCCTTATCTACAACACCGAGCTGGTCACCGGCGACGACATTCCCACCGGTTGGAAGGATCTGATCGATCCCAAGTGGGCTGGCAAGATGGCTGTTGTTGACCCCACCAAGTCTTCCGCTTCTTACGCAACCTTCCTGGCTATCCTGGAAGCTTTCGGCAAGGACGACGGCAAGGGCTATGAGTTCGTTAAGGAAGTTATTGCTAACGCACAGGGCAACATTCTGTCCTCCTCCTCCCTGTCCTACAAGACCGTTGCTGACGGCGAGTACATGATCTCTCTCACCACTGAAGAGAGCGCTATGAAGTACATCCTGGATGGTCATAATCTGGGTATGGTATTCCCCGAGGAAGGCACCGATGCTATTGTCTCCCCCATCGCCGGCATTAAGGGCGGCCCCAACGAGAAGTCCGCACAGCTGTTCATTGACTACATGGTAGGTCTGGAAGTTCAGACTAAGCTGTCTGAGTGGGGCATCCGTTCTTCCAGAGTCGACGTTCCTGTTAATGAGAACAGCATTCCCATGGATCAGATCAAGCTGCTGGATATGGACGCAGCATGGATCGAAGCCAATGGCGAAGCATTCAAGGAATGGTGGAAGGATACTGTTACCGAGTAATCTAGCACAGATTTAAACCAACAGGGCTGGGTAACAACCAGCCCTGTTTTGGCGCACAGATACATAATTAGGAGGAACCGGCATGAGCCAAATGATTCGCATCGATCATGTAACCAAGAAATACGGCGATTTTACCGCTGTAGATGATATCAGCCTGGAGATCCAGCCCGGTGAATTTTTCACCCTGCTGGGACCTTCCGGTTGCGGCAAGACTACTTTGCTGCGTATGATCGCAGGTTTTAATGACATCAACGGCGGCACCATTTATTTTGGTGATCAGCCTATCAATGATGTACCTGCCCATAAGCGTAATATCGGCATGGTTTTCCAGAACTATGCTATTTTCCCCCATCTGTCTGTCCGTGACAATGTTGCTTACGGTCTGAAGGCAAGAAAGCTGCCCAAGGATGAAATCGAGCGCAGAACTCAGGAAGCGATGGAAACCGTGCAGATTGAGATGCATGCTGATAAGATGCCTTCTCAGCTGTCCGGTGGTCAGCAGCAGCGTGTTGCCCTGGCCCGTGCGATCGTTATCCGTCCCGCTCTTCTGCTGATGGACGAGCCTCTGTCCAACCTGGACGCAAAGCTGCGTCTGCAGATGCGTACCAGCATTCGCAAGCTGCAAAAGAACCTGGGCATTACCACCATTTATGTTACTCACGACCAGGAAGAAGCTTTGGCAATCTCTGACCGCATTGCAGTTATGAGCGCCGGCAAGGTTGAGCAGCTTGGTCAGCCCTATGAACTCTATACCAAACCCCAATGTCAGTTTGTCGCTGGCTTTTTGGGTACTACCACCTTCCTGAAGGGTAAAACCGTGGAAGGCGGTGTGGAAGTTGCAGGCACCTATTTCGTTCCTTGCCAGCTGAAGAATGGTTATGAGGGTGAAGTACAGGTGGCTGTCCGTCCCGAAAAGGCACGTTTTGTGGATCTGAGCGAACCCTGCATCCCCGGTAACATCACCATGGAAACCTTCCTGGGCGACTTCATCAACAACGAAGTAGAGCTGGTTGACGGTACCTCCCTGGAAGTCAACGAGTACCTGCTGCACGATGCTGTGCTGCGTGGTATCGGCACCAAGATCGGCGTTGCTTTTGATGCCAAGGATATCAACATCTTTACCCCTGACGGGAAGGAGGCTCTCTTATGAGCAATGCGACCAAACACGGCATTCGGCTGGGTGGTCGCAGAGTAAAGTGGGACTTCTGGAGTACAATCACTCTGGTTGCGATCCTCTTTGCAATTATGTTCATCTGCTATCCTTTCTTGTATCTGTTCCAGAACGCACTGACAGATAAGGAAGGCCACCTGACCTTTGAGCATGTTCTGAAGTTCTTCCGGAAGAATTACTACATGGTGTGTCTGACGAACACACTGAAACTGGCTTTCTGGGCTACCATTTTGGCTACTCTGGTTGGTCTGCCTCTGGCATATATCAGTACCCGCTATAATACTTACGCCAAGGGCTTTACCCAGATTCTGATTGTCATTTCTCTGATGTCTCCTCCCTTCATCGGCGCTTATGCATGGGTGCTGCTGATGGGTAACAACGGTATTCTGACCAACTGGGCGGCCAGCATTGGTTGGAATCTGGAGCCAATTTACGGCTTCAAGGGTATGCTGATGGTCTTCGTGCTGAAGTTGTATCCCTATGTTTACCTCTACGCACAGGGTGCTCTGCAGAAGATTGACTCTTCCCTGGAAGAAGCCAGTGAAAGCCTGGGTGTTCATGGCTTCCAGCGTATGATGAAGGTTACCTTCCCCGTTATTATGCCTACGATCCTGAACTCCATGCTGATGGTCTTCATGACCAGTATCGCAGACTACGGTACCCCCATGATGCTCGGTAAGAACTACAAGGTTCTGACCGTTGCGGTTTATGAGGAGTTTATGTCCGAAATGGTGGGTGATACCTCCTTTGCTTCCGCACTGGCGGTAATGATCACGCTGTGTACCCTGCTGATCCTCATTATTCAGAAGACTTCCATCGCAAGTAAGTCTTACCAGATGAGCGCTCTGCGTCCTCCCAAGGAGCGGGAATTCCATGGCTTCAAGCGTGTTTTGGTGTCCTCCCCCTTGTACTTCGTTGGCATCATCGGCATCCTGCCCATTTTGGTTATCGTCTATACTTCCTTCCGCGCAGTTAAAGGCACCCGCTTTACCGATGGCTTCAGCCTTGTGAGCTATCAGGCGGTGCTCGACAATATGGGCCGCTATATTAAGAACACCTTTGTCATGTCCGCAATTGCCATTGTGGTCGTTATGATTATCGGTCTGCTGGCAGCATATCTGATTGTCCGCCGCAAGTCCAAGATCTCCAGTTTGCTGGACCTGCTGCTGATGTTCCCCTATGTCATTCCCGGTTCCGTTATTGGTATCAGTATGGTTGTTGCCTTTAACCGCCGTCCTTTGATCCTGACCGGTACTTTCTTCATCATTATCATGGCTTATGTTATTCGTAAGCTGCCCTTTACCCTCCGTTCCAGTGTGGGTATCCTTTATCAGATAGACCCGTCTATTGAAGAAGCATCTATCTCCCTGGGTGTGCCTCCCAGCAAGACATTCTTTATGACTACCGCACCCCAGATGCTGCCCGGTCTGTTCTCCGGTGCGATCCTTAGCTTTATTGAGATCATTAATGAGCTGAGCTGCTCTATGATCCTCTATACCGGCAAGACCCAGACCATCGCAGTTGCAATCTTTAACTCCCTGTTCCGTGATGCTTACGGTACAGCGGCAGCATTGGCAACCATATTGACTGTGGTTACCGTGCTTGCGCTGATGCTCTTTAACAAGCTGACCGGCGGCAAGGGTTACGTGTCCTAAAATTATCTTTTGATTTTTTGTGGGAACAAGGTATAATGACAGTAAACAGAAGGAGATATCACCTAAGCGGTGAAGTTTCTGACTGACCTTGCTGCCATTCGCCTTGTTCCCATAACCGTTTTGGCGGCTATTTCCGAACTTTAGACTTTCAAAAAGGCGGGAGAACCGTATGTATAGTGTTGTGATCATTGCGGATGATTTTTTGACCCGCAAAAACTTGATCCAGAATATGCCTTGGTCAAAGTATGATTGCAAAGTTGTAGGAGAAGCATCCGATATTTCAGCAGCTTTGATGCTGGTTATGCAGACTAAGCCGAATATTTTAGTTGTGGATACCCATTTCCCCAACGGCGATGGCCTTGCTTTTTGGGAATCTATCAGAGAAAAGGTTCCTTGTGAGTGTATCTTCATCTCGGATCACCCCCAATTTGAACTTGCGCAAAAGGCGATCCACCTGGGCGCCCGAGGCTACTTGCTGAAGCCGGTTCAATCACATGATTTTGTGAATGTATTGGCAGGCGTAGTGCAGGCAGTCCATCAAAAGCAATACTACGCGAAAATGAAAGATGAACTCAGTGTAAAAGCTACCCCGATCCCCGCTTTTGTAGAAAGATACTTGGAAAAAGACTCCACCAGCTGCAGCAAGCGGTATTGGGAAAACGCTGTGCGCTATATTGGGGAGCACTACAAAGAGAATTTGACCGGCAAAACCGTTGCCGCTAACTTGGGTATCAGTGAAAGTTACTTAGGAAAATTATTCCGGCAGTATATGGGCTACTCTTTTTTGGAGTGTCTTACCATGCACCGGATTTATGTAGCACTGGATCTGCTGAGTCAGACCGATTTGAAAACATATCAGATTGCAGAAATGGTAGGTTATCGGGATGCCCGGCATTTCAGCGATATCTTTAAAAAACTGGTTGGTGTAACACCGACCCAATACCGTAACCGATAAGGAGAAGGCATATGTTGAAAGCGGTAATTTTTGATGTGGACGGTACCTTGCTGGATACAGAGCGTATCTATATGCAGGCCTGGAAGGACGCTGCGGCGGAGCTGGGCTATGTGATGCCGGATGAGGTGCTGCAGAAGACCAGAGCGGTCAATACAAAGGATGCGGCGCGGATCTTGAAGAGGAGATCGGCAATGGATTCTCCTATGAGAAGACCCGTCCCATTCGTGTGCGGATCGCAGAAGAGATTATCAAGCGGGAGAGCCCGATTCTGAAACCCGGTGTTACGGAACTGCTGGATATGCTGCAGGAAAAGGGCATCCGTGTGGCGGTTGCTTCTTCCACCAGCTTACAGGGCACCAAAGAACATTTGACAGAATCCCGGATCCTGGACCGCTTTGAAGTGGTTGTAGGCGGCGATATGGTGACCAAGGGCAAACCCAATCCCGATATCTTTTTGAAAGCGGCGGAGCTTTTGGGTCTGACGCCGGAGGAGTGCATTGTTGTGGAGGATTCTCCGGCGGGAATCCGGGCAGCCTACGCCGCAGGCATGAAAGCGGTTTTGGTGCCGGATCGGGCAGCAATCACGGAAGAGATCATTGCTATGTCCGATGTTGTGCTGAGTAGTCTTTATGAAATGCCGGATTATGTGGAAGGACTGATGAGAGCATGAGAGAAAAACTGGAAAAAATCATTCGCAGCGCAGGTGCGAAGCTTCTAACCGGTGAGGGCAGAACCGTCACGGAAAAAGAAGGCGTCGGTAATTATGTGACTGAGCTTGACCAGAGCCTGCAGGAACAGCTGCGGGAAGAACTGGCAGTCCTTTTGCCGGAAGCCGGTTTCCAGGGAGAAGAGGGCGGCAAGAGCCAGACCTATGGCCTGCGGTGGATCGTGGACCCCATTGACGGTACGACTAATTTTATCCGGGGTCTTCACTATTCCTGTGTCTCCATTGCGCTGGCAGAGGACAACACACCTTTGCTGGGTGTGGTGTTTAACCCCTATACCGGCCAGTGTTACAGCGCTGAAAAGGGAAAGGGAGCCTGGTGTAACGGCGTTCCGCTGAATGTGTCTGATCGTACCCTTGACCGGGCGCTGGTGAGCGTAGGATTTACCTCTTACGAGCGGGAACAGACGGATCGTATGTTCCGCCTTTTCCGTGGATTGTTCGATTGCTGTGAGGATATCCGCTCCTTTGGCTCTGCGGCTCTGGATCTGTGTGCGGTGGGCGCGGGCGGCCTGGATGTGTTTGCAGAACTGCTGCTAAAGCCCTGGGATTATGCGGCAGCTGCTTGTATTATTACGGAAGCCGGCGGTGTCATTTCCGATCTTTCCGGAAATCCGCTCCCGCTGGACAGAGGCTCCGGTGTGCTGGCTGCGGATAAAGCAGCCTATGAGCAGGCACTTGCGGTGTGTCTGCAGACAGAGTAATGAAAAACACCCCCGGCTTCGGCCGGGGGTGTCATGCTTATTCAGGGGTTTTCAGCAGCTGATGAGTCAGCTCCAGCTGGTGGTTCCAGTAGTCGGTTTCCTCCTGGGTGATGGTGCGGATCACACGGCAGGGATTGCCGGCAGCTACCACACCGGAGGGAATGTCCTTTGTAACCACACTGCCTGCACCGATTACTGTATTGTCACCAATGGTCACACCGGGGCAGATCACGGAACTGCCGCCGATCCACACATTGCTGCCAATGGTGACGGGAACGGGGTAGTCATAATGGGTGCTGCGGACTACGGGATCGATGGGGTGGTTGACCGCGTAAATGGCCACCTTGGGCCCCAGCATGACGTCGTCACCGATGGTAATATTGCCGCAATCCAGGAAAACACAATCGTAATTGCAGTAAAAATTCTTGCCAACCCGAATATTCCGGCCGTAATCGCAACGGAAGGGGGGTTCAATATAGGTGCCGTCGCCGGCTTCGGCAAACAGCTCCTTGGCAATTTCGCTGCGCTTGGCGCGCTCAGTTTCCAAAGTGGCATTGAGCAGGCGGGTCAGACGCTTGGCATTGTTATGGGCATTCAAAAGCTCTTCGTCCAGGGGGTAGAGATAACCGCCCAGTTGCAGCTGGCGTGGATTCATGGAATGATCCTCCAATCGTTTCATTTCTGCTACTACTATAGAAAGGTAGCTGGCCTTTGTCAATGAGGATTGACAAAGGAATGGGAAGATTTTATGATAAAGAAAAGGAAAGGGGTGGGGAATATGACGATTACAGAGTTTTATCGTATTTTTTCTTCCGATTGCACCGCCGGCTGCGGCAATCAGCTTTTGGCAAAGCTTTCTGAGCCTGTGACCAAGACCGGCCGCTGTTGGTTTAAACTCTCTCATGGCGGTGAAAACTATGCCCTGCTTTTCTCCAATGTGATTGACAGCACCTACGATGACGGCGCAATCAGCCGCCCCGGCGATGCGGGCGGTGATTGGACGATCCAAGGGATGCGGGTGGGCCTATGTAAAGGGTTTAAAGAAGAACCTGCTCTGTGGAAAACGGTTACCTTTGACGGAACAGAAGAAAAGAAGGTTTCCGGAAGGGAAATCTTTGGGTCAGATCCGATTTCCCTAAATGCCGGGGCAGGGGAGTGGCTGTGCTATGAAATCAGCTTCACTGGCAGCTGTTTCCCTTATCATGAGGAAGCAGTGCTGACTATGCTGCCGGATAAGCAGATGCCGCTGCCGCTGATGATCGGCAGCGACCGAAAGGTTTCTGAGAGAATTGGATTCCTGGGCGACTCCATCACCCAGGGCTGCGGCACGGAAGACGATTCCTATACCCATTGGGTAGCCAAAATTGCGGAGAAACTGCCGGAAAGCTGCAGCGTGTGGGATCTGGGTATCGGTTATGCCCGGGCTGCGGACGCTGCCACCGACGGAGAATGGCTGAAAAGAGCCAAACAATGCGATAAAGTCCATGTGTGCTTTGGTGTCAACGATACCCTGCGCAACTATCGCGCAGAGGAAATTCTGCAGAACATGCAGAGGATCGTCAGCAAACTGAAGGAAGCCGGCTGCCAGGTCATTCTTCTCACGCTGCCGCCTTTTGACCTGGAGGGGGAGCAGAGAATCCAATGGCAGAAGGTGAATAAGACCATTCGGGAGAGCCTTTCTAAGGAAGCGGACGGACTTTTCGACATTGCCGCTATCCTGGGACAGGCAGCACCCAATGAGCACCTTTGCATCTATGGCGGTCATCCCAATGCCCATGGCTGCGCAGTCGTCGCGGAAGCGTATTTGCAGCAAATGTAAAAATTAGAGCCTGTTGCTAAAGCAACAGGCTCTGTATTTATTTCTTTAGAACAATAAGCTGCTCGGCGCTCCATTTGGGAACCAGGAAAGTACCTTCTTCGTCCCGGGTATAGCGGACAGTATCTTCCATCGGCACCACATGACTCTCCTGGTCGGGATAGCCAACGGCCAGCACCAGCTCCGGCTGAAGATTCTCCGGAAGCTGCAGCAGGGCAGAAAGATTTGCGGCATGGAAATTAGCGATGGGGCAGGTGGCCAGACCTTTTTCTACTGCTGCCAACATCAACATAGTGGAGGCAGCGCCCACATCGTAGTCGCACTTTTGGCGCACGGTGTCATCCCGCAGCAGGATCACATAGGCGGTGGGGCGCTGGTCTTCTGCGATGGTATAACCGGGAAGATAGGCTGCCCAGCGCAGGTCGGCGAAAACGGCATCGCACAGCGCTTGGTCAGTGATCAGAGCAAAGCGGATCGGCTGCAGATTGCCCCCGGAGGGGTACAGACGGGCAATATCCACAAGCTCCCGGAGAATGTCGGCAGGAACCGGATCCGGACGGAATTTGCGGATAGAGCGGCGATTTTTCATGGCTTCAAAAGTATTCATAGCCTGCACCTCCTTATAATATTACAATAGCATTTTCCTGGTCTTTCTGTCAATAAGATCCTTTGGTGATAATATCACAGATAATTTCTCCGCACTTCGTTATACTGACATTACAAAACAAAAGGAGGTTTTCTCTATGAGATTAAAGGATAAAGTAGCGATCATTACAGGCGGCAGCCGGGGCATCGGCTATGCCACTGCTGATAAATTTCTCTCCGAGGGAGCAAAAGTTATCCTTACTGCCAGTTCCCAGGAATCTGCCGACCAGGCAGTAGCAAAGCTTCGGGAGAAGTATCCGAATAGTAAAATCATGGGTATCAGCCCCAATTTGGCCAATTACCAGGAGGTGCAGGACGCTTTTGTTATTGCCACTGCCCAGTTCGGCTGCGTGGATGTGCTGGTAAATAATGCCGGTGTTTCCGAGCGCACTCCTTTTATGGAGTACACCGAGGAGACCTTCGACAAGGTGATGGATCTGAATGTCAAGGGTGTGTTCAATGCTACCCGGGCAGCGGTTCACTGCATGGTGGCAAGGGGCAGCGGTGTGATTCTGTCTACCTCTTCCATGGTGAGTATTTCCGGTCAGCCCAGCGGCTTTGCGTATCCTGCGTCTAAGTATGCGGTAAATGGCCTTACGGTCTCTTTGGCAAGAGAGTTAGGACCCAAGGGTATTCGCGTCAACGCGGTAGCTCCCGGTATCACCCAGACGGATATGATGAAGGCAGTACCCAAAGAAGTAATCGATCCTCTGGTCAGCCAGATCCCCCTGCGCCGCCTGGGTCAACCCGAGGACATTGCCAATGCATTCCTCTTCCTGGCCTCCGATGAAGCCTCTTATATCGCCGGTGTGGTGCTGAGTGTGGACGGCATGGCAAGAAGCTGACAGATTTTATAGTCCCCCGTCTTTGGAACGGGGGATTTTTTATGTATTTTTATTTTACATTTTCTGCAAGATGTGGTATAATGCGGGGCAACTATGAATAAATTTACAATCGAGGCGACAATTATGACAAAGAAAAAAGCGCTGATTATTGGTTCCGGCCCTATTATCATTGGTCAGGCCTGCGAGTTTGACTATTCCGGCACCCAGGCCTGCAAGGCTCTGCGGAATCTGGGCTATGAGATCGTGCTGGTCAACTCCAATCCGGCCACTATTATGACGGACCCGGAGATGGCGGATGCCACCTACATTGAGCCGCTGAATGTGGCAAGATTAGAGCAGATCATTGCCAAGGAGCGGCCTGATGTGCTGCTGCCCAACCTGGGCGGCCAGTCCGGCCTGAACCTCTGCTCTGAGCTTGCCCAGGCGGGTGTGCTGGAGAAGTACAATGTGGAGGTTATCGGCGTCCAGGTGGATGCCATCGAACGCGGCGAAGACCGGATTGCCTTTAAGAACACCATGGACAGCCTGGGTATTGAGATGGCAAGAAGCGAGGTGGCCTACTCTGTAGAGGAGGCGCTGGCCATTGCCGATAAGCTGGGTTATCCCGTGGTTCTGCGGCCTGCCTACACTATGGGCGGCGCCGGCGGCGGTCTGGTGTATAATATGGACGAGCTGCGCACCGTCTGCGCAAGAGGTCTGCAGGCCAGCCTGGTGGGCCAGGTGCTGGTGGAAGAGTCTATCTTAGGCTGGGAAGAACTGGAACTGGAAGTGGTCCGCGATAAGGACGGCAATATGATCACCGTCTGCTTCATTGAAAATATCGACCCGCTGGGTGTCCACACCGGTGACTCCTTCTGCTCTGCTCCCATGCTGACCATTCCCGAGTATGTGCAGAAGCGGCTGCAGGAGAAGTCCTATAAGATCGTGGAGTCTGTCCAGGTCATCGGCGGCACCAATGTCCAGTGGGCCCATGACCCCAAGACCGACCGGGATATCGTCATTGAAATTAACCCCCGTACCTCCCGTTCTTCTGCTTTGGCATCCAAGGCCACCGGCTTCCCCATTGCCCTGGTGTCTGCTATGCTGGCTACCGGCCTGACGCTGAAGGATATCCCCTGCGGTAAGTACGGCACGCTGGATAAGTATGTGCCCGATGGTGACTATGTGGTCATCAAGTTTGCCCGCTGGGCCTTTGAAAAGTTCAAGGGCGTGCAGGATAAGCTGGGCACCCAGATGCGTGCCGTGGGCGAAGTTATGAGCATCGGCAAGACCTACAAGGAGGCCTTCCAGAAGGCCATCCGCAGCCTGGAGACCGGTCGTCCCGGCCTTGGCCATGCAAAGGACTTTGACAGCCTTTCCAAGGAGGAACTGCTGCGGCGGCTCCATACCCCCTCCAGCGAGCGGCATTTTATGATGTATGAAGCCCTGAGAAAGGGTGCAACCGTGGAGGAGATCCATCAGATCACCAAGGTTAAGCATTGGTTTATCAGCCAGATGCAGGAACTGGTGATGGAAGAGGAAGCGCTGATGGCCAACAAGGGTCAGCTTCCTGCGGATGAAGCGCTGATCAGCGCCAAGAAGAACGGTTTCTCTGATAAGTACTTAAGTAAGATTTTGGAAATTTCCGAAGATGCGATCCGCAACCGCCGTATGGAGCTGGGTGTGGAGGAAAATTGGGAGCCCGTTCATGTCAGCGGTACCCAGGATAAGGCCTACTACTATTCCACCTACAACGGCACTGACCGCAACCCCATCGGGGAGGAAAAACCCAAGGTGATGATCCTGGGCGGCGGCCCCAACCGTATCGGCCAGGGTATCGAATTTGACTACTGCTGTGTCCATGCCTCCCTGGCGCTGAAAGCTTTGGGCTTTGAGACCATCATCGTCAACTGTAATCCTGAAACCGTGTCCACCGACTATGACACCTCCGATAAGCTGTACTTTGAGCCTCTGACCCTGGAGGATGTTTTAAGCATCTATAAGAAAGAAAAGCCCGTGGGTGTTATCGCCCAGTTCGGCGGCCAGACTCCTCTTAACCTGGCAGCAGACCTGGAGAAAAATGGTGTAAAGATCCTGGGTACTCCCCCTGCGGTTATTGACCTGGCAGAGGATCGTGATCTGTTCCGGGCCATGATGGAAAAGCTTCAGATTCCCATGCCCGAGTCAGGCATGGCAGTCACCGTGGACGAGGCTTTGGAAATTGCTGAAAAGATCGGCTATCCCGTTATGGTGCGGCCTTCCTATGTGCTGGGCGGCCGTGGTATGGAAGTGGTCTATGACCCTGAGAACCTGAAGAAATACATGGCTGCTGCCGTAGGTGTGACCCCTGACCGGCCGATTCTCATTGACCGGTTCCTGAATCATGCCATGGAGTGCGAAGCAGATGCCATCAGCGACGGTGTGCATGCTTTTGTGCCGGCTGTAATGGAGCATATTGAGCTTGCCGGTGTCCACTCCGGTGACTCTGCCTGCATCATTCCCTCCCGTCATATCAGTGAAGAAAATGTAGCGACCATCAAGGAATACACCCGCAAGATCGCCCAGGAGATGGGTGTCAAGGGCCTGATGAATATGCAGTATGCCATTGAAAACGGTAAGGTCTTCGTACTGGAAGCAAACCCCAGAGCCTCCCGTACAGTTCCTCTGGTTTCCAAGGTTTGCAACATTCGCATGGTGCCTTTGGCTATCGACATTGTGACGAGAGAACTGACCGGCCGGGAGTCTCCTGTAAAGGATCTGAAAGAGCGGGATATTCCCTATTATGGCGTCAAGGAAGCGGTGTTCCCCTTTAATATGTTCCCTGAGGTAGATCCCATTCTCGGCCCCGAGATGCGCTCTACCGGCGAGGTTTTGGGCCTGTCCCACTTCTATGGCGAGGCCTTCTACAAGGCTCAGGAGGCCACTCAGACCAGCCTGCCCCTATCCGGACGGGTGCTGATCTCCGTGTCCGATCAGGATAAGGAAGAGATGATTGAAGTGGCCCGTGACCTGCTGGCATCCGGTTTCCGGATCCTGGCTACCAAGGGCAATCAAAAGGCACTTACCGATGCGGGCATCCTCTCTGAGTTTGTGTATAAGCTGGATGAGGGCCGTCCCAACATCAACGATATGATCGTCAATGGCAAGGTGGATCTGATCATCAATACTCCCATTGGTGCCAATGAGACATCCGATGACAGCTATCTGCGTAAGGCAGCCATCAAGAAGAAGGTGCCTTATATCACCACCATCGCTGCCGCTAAGGCAGCAGCCAGCGGCATTAAGTCCATGAATAAGCCCGGCTGCGGTGTGATCAAGTCCCTCCAGGAGCTCCACGCAGAGATCAAAGAAAAGTAAAAAACGGCAAGCATCCCACAGAATTCCTGCTGTGGGATGCTTTTTTTGTGCACTGTAGAAAAGTTGTTGTTTGCGTATTGACTTTAGCACACTAAAGTGCTAAAATGTGAAAAACTATCTTAGGGGTGGAAGCATATGAAGCCTTACCATAATAAAGACATGGACTTTTTATATCGTGGCATTCTGAGCCTGCAAACCAGAGAAGAGTGCTATGCGTTCTTTGAAGATATCTGCACCATCAAGGAATTGCAGGCAATGGCCCAGCGGTTCCGGGTAGCGGCGCAATTGCGGGATAATAGAAACTACAATGAGATCCAGGCCCAGACCGGTGCCAGTTCGGCAACCATCAGCCGGGTCAATAAATGCTTGCTTTACGGAGACGGCGGCTATGCCACTGTGCTGGAGCGCATGGGAAAGGAGCAGGAGAATGGATAAATGTCTGAAGAAAGACGAGCAGGCTATCCTGCTGCTGCGAAAACTCTATCAAAACTACGGTTATCAGCCTTATAAGATGAGCCGCTTTGAAGAGTATGATCTATATGTCCGCAATAAGGATTTCCTGGTGTCCGATCAGGTGATCACCTTTTCCGATCGGCAGGGAAAGCTTTTGGCTCTAAAGCCGGACGTGACCCTCTCCATTATCAAGAATGCGGGAAAGTCCGGAGAAACCCAGCGCGTGTATTATAACGAGAATGTCTACCGTGTGGATCCCCAAACCCGGGCCTTCCGAGAAATCATGCAGACCGGTCTGGAATGCATCGGCAATCTATCCTCTGCCGATGTGGCGGAGGTGGTGCTGCTGGCAGCCCAAAGCCTTGCCAAATTGGGAGAGCATTTCGTTTTGGATATTTCCCATATGGGTATTGTAGGCGGCATTCTTCAAAAGTCCGGTCTTAGCCATGAGGGTCAGAATCGGGCGCTGCAGTATCTGCATCAGAAGAACAGCCATGAAATGCGCAGACTTTGCCAGGAAGAGCATTGCGATCCGGATGGATTGCTGGCACTGGTGGAGTCCGGCGGCACACCTTTCCAGGTGTTTGAGCGACTCCGCGGTTTTGCCCGGGATGCAGCGTTGCAGGCATCTGTAGTGCAGCTGCAGCAGATTTGTGGAGTCCTGGAACAGTTCGGATTTGCCGACAAGATCCGGGTGGATTTCTCCGTGGGTACGGATATGAAGTATTACAGCGGTGTGGTGTTCAAGGGTTACCTGGAGGGCATCACCACCTGGATCCTCTCCGGCGGCCAGTATGATAAGCTGCTGCAGAAGATGGGCCGGGGCGGAAATGCCGTGGGTTTTGCGATTTATCTGAATCTGCTGGAGCAGATTCGTCAGAAACGCGAGTTTGATGTGGATGCGGTGCTACTGTATCCGGAAGATGCGGATGCAGCCCAGGTGATGGCGGCGGCAGCCGGCCTGCGAAAGGAATGCAATGTGCTGACCATCACCCAGCTGCCGGAAAATTTGCGGTGGCGGAAGCTCTATAAACTGGAGAAAGGGGAGGCGATTCTGATTGAAAACAATGGTTAATATTGCGCTCCCCAAAGGCCGCTTAGGCGAGAAGGTCTATGCGCTTTTGAAAAATGCCGGATTCTTCTGTCCAGAGCTGGAAGAAAGCAGCCGGAAACTGGTGTTTGAAAATGAGGAAAAGGGTGTCCGCTACTTTTGGGTGAAACCCTCCGATGTGTCCATTTATGTGGAACGGGGTGCGGCGGATATCGGCGTGGCAGGAAAGGATATTCTGCTGGAATATAAACCGGATGTATATGAATTGCTGGACTTAAATATCGGCAAATGCCGTATGGCGGTGGCTGGTCCTGTGGATTTTCGGGACAGCGCCGGTATGACCCTCCGGGTAGCGACCAAATTCCCGGAGATTGCCCAAAGCTACTATAACGAAAAATGCAGAGATATTGACATCATCAAATTGAACGGATCCATCGAACTGGCACCTATCATGGGACTTTCCGATGTGATCGTAGACATTGTAGAGACAGGAAAAACATTGAAGGAGAATAACCTGGAAGTGTTGGAGACCATTGTTCCCATCAGTGCCCGGCTGATTGCCAATATGGCCAGCATGAAGTTCAAAGGGGAACAGATCGAAAGCATTCGCCAAGGCTTGGCGAAACAGGTGGAGGAGAGAGAATGATTCAGATTTTTAACTACGGCCTGGTAGACCAGGATAAGATCTTTGCCCGGGTGGTACCGGAAGTAGATGTGGAAGCGGTGGTTGCTCAGATCATTGCTGATGTCCGCAAGGGTAAGGATCGGGCAGTGATCGAGTATTGCCGCCGGTTTGATCGGGTGGATTTGAGAACCCTGGAAGTGACCAGAGCCGAAATCGAGGAAGCCAAGCATCAGGTAACACCGGAATTTTTGAGAATTCTCAAAAAGGCAGCGGCCAATATTCGCGCTTACCATGAGATGCAGGTTTGCACCGGTTTTCAGATTGAACGGGACGGTGTGATCCTTGGCCAGAAGGTAACTCCCATCGAGAATGTGGGCATTTATGTGCCCGGCGGTACCGCGGCTTACCCTTCTACGGTGCTGATGGATGCCATTCCTGCCAAAATCGCAGGCTGCAAGCAGATTGTGATGGTGACCCCGCCCGGTAAGAACGGCAAGGTGAATCCTGCGATCCTGGCAGCTGCTGATGTGGCAGGTGTAGACCGGATTTTTAAAGTCGGCGGCGCCCAGGCGATCGCAGCTTTGGCATACGGTACTGAGTCTATCCCCCAGGTGGATAAGATCGTTGGCCCCGGCAATGCCTTCGTGGCAGAGGCCAAAAAGCAGGTCTTTGGCCGGGTGGCCATCGATATGATCGCAGGCCCCAGCGAGATTTTGATCGTTGCGGATGCAAAAAGCAACCCCGTTCACATTGCGGCGGATATGCTCTCCCAGGCAGAGCATGATAAGCTGGCCAGCGCTGTGCTGGTGACCGACAGCATGGCTTTGGCAGAGGCGGTTCAGGCGGAACTGGAAGTGCAGATTCCCCGACTGCCCAGAGCATCCATCGCCCGTCACTCCATTGATGTAAACGGTAAGATCATTGTAGCGGAAGATTTGGCGGTTGCCATTGATGTTGCCAATAAACTGGCTCCGGAGCACCTGGAGCTGATGGTAGATGAACCCTTCGCCTATCTGGATAAGATCGAAAACGCAGGTTCTGTCTTTATGGGAAGAAATTGTCCCGAGGCTTTGGGCGATTATTTTGCCGGCCCCAACCACACCCTGCCCACCAGCGGAACGGCCCGGTTTTCCAGTGCCCTTTCCGTGGACGATTTTATCAAGAAGAGCCAGTATACCTATTACACCCGGGAAGCCCTTAACAAAGTGGCAGGCGATGTGGCCTATTTTGCATGGCAGGAAGGCCTGGAGGCCCATGCCCGGAGTGCGCTGATTCGTACAGAGGAATGATTTTATGAGCCGATTTTTGAATAAACGCTATCAATCTCTGGAAGCCTATACCCCCGGCGAACAGCCGAGAGATATGGTTTATATCAAACTCAATACCAACGAATCGCCCTATCCTCCCGCACCCTCTGTGGTGGCGGCGATGGATGCCCGGCAGGTGGAAAATCTGCGGCTCTATTCTGATCCCACCGGTCTGAGCCTGAAGCAGAAGCTGGCAGAGTTATATGATTTGGCACCGGAGAATATCTTCATTTCCAATGGTTCTGATGATATTCTGAACTTTGCCTTCATGGCCTTCGCGGACGATCGTGGTGCCGCATTTGCGGATATTACATACGGATTCTACCCCGTTTACGGTGAGCTTCACAATGTGAATGTGCAGATCATTCCACTGGAAGCGGATTTCTCCCTGGACTATCAAAAGTACTGCGGCCTGAATAAAATGATCGTCATTGCCAATCCCAATGCCCCTACCGGAATGGAGATTCCTCTGTGGCAGATCGAGGAGATTCTAAAGACCAATCCCGATTCTGTGGTGGTGATCGACGAGGCTTATGTGGACTTCGGCGGTACCAGCTGCTATCAACTGATTAAAAATTATGTAAACCTCCTGGTGGTACGAACCTTCTCTAAATCCCGCTGCCTTGCAGGCGCCAGACTGGGTTATGCCTTCGGAAGCAAAGAACTGATCGAGGATTTGGAAAAGCTGAAGTACTCCACCAATCCTTACAATGTGAACCGGCTGACCATGATGCTGGGCTGTGAAACAGTGGATGCGGAACCCTACTATCGGGAAGTGAGCGAAAAAATCCAGGCTGCAAGAGCCTGGGCGGTGGATGCGCTCCAAAACCTGGGATTCCAGGTGCTGCCCAGCAAAGCAAACTTTATCTTTGCCCGGCATCCCGGTGTTTCCGGCGCAGAGCTATATAGCGGACTGCGGCAGCGGGGCATCCTGGTGCGCCACTTTACAAAGGAAAGAATCAAAGATTTTGTCAGAATCACCATCGGCACGCAGGAACAAATGGAGCGTTTGGCTGAGGTACTGCAGGATATGACAGGAGGGGCAAAATGAGAACAGCGGAAGTGATCCGCAAAACTGCGGAAACGGATATTATGTTAACTTTAAACCTGGATGGTACCGGCAAGGCGGAGATTTCCACCGGCTGCGGCTTCCTGGATCATATGCTGACCCTCTTTGCCCACCACGGCTGCTTTGATCTGACGGTCAAGTGCCAGGGTGATACCTGGGTAGATGACCACCACACCGTGGAAGATGTGGGCATCTGCCTGGGCAAGGCCTTTGCCGATGCTTTGGGAGAAAAGCGGGGTATCACCCGTTACGGCAGCTTCATTCTGCCTATGGATGAAAGCCTGATCCTCTCTGCGGTGGATATTTCCGGCCGCAGCTACCTGGGTTATGACCTGCAGATTCCCACTTTTAAGATCGGTACTTTTGATACAGAGCTGGTGGAAGAATTTTTCCTGGGTTTTGTCCGTCAGTGCCCTATGAGCCTGCATATCCGCAAGCTTGCCGGAACCAATTCCCATCACATCGCTGAGGGTGCATTCAAGTCCGTAGCCCGCAGCCTGAAGATGGCAGTTGCTCTGGATGCAAAGAATCCCGATGCCATCCCCTCTACCAAAGGAGTGCTGTAATGGTCGGTATTATTGACTACGGTGTGGGAAATCTCTTTTCTCTGCAATCCTCTTTTACTGCCATTGGGCAGGATGTGGTGGTGAGCAGTGACCCGGAGGTGCTGCGCAAGGCCGACCATATCCTGCTGCCGGGCGTGGGCGCCTTCGAGGATGCAGTCAAAAAGCTGCGGGATTCTCAGATGGATCAGATGGTCTATGAGGCTGTAAAGGCAGGAAAACCCTTGATGGGTATTTGCCTGGGCATGCAGATGCTCTTTGAAAAAAGCTTTGAGTACGGCGAGCATCAGGGCCTGGGACTCTTAAAAGGCCAGGTGATTCCCATGGCAGGCCTGCTGCCGGAAACGTTGAAGATCCCCCATATGGGCTGGAATGGGCTGTATATTACCCAGCCTGACGGAAAACTCTTTGCCAACACAAAAGAAGGCGATTACGTCTATTTTGTCCACTCCTATTTTGCGGACAAGTGTGAGGATTCCCTGGCGGCCCAAACAGAGTATGGCAAGATGCTGACCGCCGCGGTGGAGAAGGACAATGTATTCGGCTGCCAGTTCCATCCGGAAAAGAGCGGAGACGTGGGACTTAATATTTTGCGCGCGTTTTGCGCGGTGTAGGAGGGTTGGATATGAAACTGTATCCTGCCATTGACTTATATGAGGGAAAAGCTGTCCGCCTTTATAAAGGTGAGTATCAGCAGATGACCGTTTATAATGAGAATCCTTTGGAAGTTGCCATGGATTTTCAAAATGCCGGTGCCACATGCCTTCATATGGTGGACTTGGAGGGCGCCAAATTCGGCACCACCTCCAATTTGCCGGTGATTGAGAAAATCGTCAAGGCAACCGACTTGTTTGTGGAAGTGGGAGGCGGTATCCGTACCATGGAAACCATCGATGCTTATCTATCCATTGGCGTCAATCGGGTGATTTTGGGTACGGCGGCGGTGACAGACCGTCCCTTCCTGGAATCAGCCCTTCAAAAATACGGCGAGAAGATCGCTGTAGGCGTGGATCTGAAGGATGGTTATGTAGCTATCAAAGGCTGGACAGAGAAGTCCCGGTGGACGGCAGAGGCCTTTTTTGCCGACCTGGAAAAGTTAGGGGTATCTACAGTCATCTGTACCGATATCTCCCGGGACGGCGCTATGCAGGGCACGAACCGGGCGCTCTATCAAGCACTTTCTGAAAAGTACAATATCCAGCTGATTGCCTCCGGCGGTGTGTCCAGCCTGGAGGATATAAAGGCACTGAACGCAATGAATCTCCATGGCGCCATTATCGGCAAGGCCTACTATACCGGCGCTATCAACCTCCGGGAAGCTCTGGAGGTGTGCAGATGATCACCAAGCGTATCATCCCCTGCCTGGATGTAAAAAACGGCAGAGTGGTGAAAGGAACCAATTTCCAGGGCCTTTCCGATGTGTCTGATCCTGTGGCATTGGGTAAATTCTATTCCGACAACGGTGCGGATGAGTTGGTATTTTACGATATCACGGCATCCTTTGAGGGCAGAAAGCTTTTTACGGACATTCTGCAGAAAGTGGCATCCACGATTTTTATTCCACTCACCGTTGGCGGTGGCATCAATACCGTGGAGGATTTTGACCGGGTGCTGAAATGCGGCGCCGATAAGGTCAGCGTCAACTCCGGCGCGATCCGTAATCCCGACTTGATCCTGCAGGCAGCGCGGAAATACGGTGACCAGTGTGTGGTTCTGTCTGCGGATGTAAAGCGGGTTGACGGTGAGTTCCGTGTCTTTGCCAAAGGCGGCAGAGAGGACACCGGTATGGAAGCCATCTCCTGGATCAAGCGGTGTGTAGATATGGGCGCCGGCGAAGTGGTTCTTAATTCCATAGACACCGACGGAGTGAAGAAAGGTTTTGATCTTGAGATGCTGGAAGCGGTCAGCAATGCGGTGGATGTGCCGGTGATCGCCTCCGGCGGCGCCGGCTGTATGGAGGATTTTGTGACACTGTTTCAAAATCTTCCCAAGGTAGATGCCGGACTGGCGGCTTCTATTTTCCACTTTGGCCAGGTGCAGATTCCCGAATTGAAGGCATATCTTGCCAGGAACAATATCAATGTGAGGTTGTAATCATGGATATCAGCAAGCTGAAATTTGATGAAAAGGGTCTGATCCCGGCAATCGTAGTGGACGCAGAGACAAACCAGGTGCTGACCCTTGCCTATATGAATGAGGAGAGCCTGAAGATCTCCCTGGAGAAAAAGCTGACTTGCTTCTGGAGCCGTTCCCGGCAGGAACTGTGGCTGAAGGGGGAAACCAGCGGCAATTATCAGCATATCGTGTCTATCACAGCGGATTGTGATTATGATGCTCTGGTTGTAAAGGTCACGAAAGACGGCCCCGCCTGCCACCTGGGTGAGGAGTCTTGCTTCCATAATCCGGTGCTGGGAGAAGAGAATGCCCCCTTCCGGCTGGAAGGCCTCTATGACCTGCTGATGGACCGCAAAGCTACCCTTCCTGAAGGCTCTTACACCACTTATCTGTTCCAAAAGGGTTTGGATAAGATTCTTAAGAAGGTGGGCGAAGAGTCCACGGAAGTGATCATCGCCGGCAAGGCAGAGGACAAGGCGGAGACCATTTATGAGATCGCTGACCTGACCTACCATGTGCTGGTGCTGATGGCCCAGATGGGTATTTCTGTGGAGGATGTAAAGAAAGAACTGGCATCCCGCCATGTGATCGACCACAAGGTCAAACAGGAGAAGATGGCATAAAAAGAACCGCGATGCATTTGCATCGCGGTTTTTACTTTTTAGAGGGTGGCGGCCATGACAGCCTTGATAGTGTGCATGCGGTTTTCTGCTTCGTCAAAAACGATGGAAGCTTCGCTTTCGAAGACCTCGTCGGTGACTTCCATGCAGGTAATACCGAACTTATCGTAGATCTGCTTGCCGATGGTGGTGTTCAGATCGTGGAAAGCGGGCAGGCAGTGCATGAAGCGGCACTGGGAACCGGCATTCTGCATCAGTTCGGTGGTGACCCGGTAGGGGGTCAGCGCATTGATGCGCTCTTCCCAGACGCTGTCGGGCTCACCCATGGAGACCCAAACGTCGGTGTAGATCACGTCAGCACCCTTGGTAGCAACCATGGGGTCAGTAATAAATTCCAGAGTAGCGCCGGTCTCGGCGGCAACAGCCTGGCACTGAGCAATCAGCTCCTGGCTGGGGAAGTACTGCGCGGGAGAGCAAGCCACAAAGTGCATGCCCATCTTGGCGCAGCCGACCATGAGAGAATTGCCCATGTTGAACCGGGCGTCGCCCATGTATACCAGCTTCTTACCTTTCAGCTCACCGCAATGCTCCCGGATGGTCAGAAAGTCTGCCAGAATCTGGGTGGGATGGAACTCGTTAGTCAGGCCGTTCCAAACGGGAACACCGGCAAACTTTGCCAGGTCTTCCACGATTTCTTGCGCAAAACCACGGTACTCGATGCCGTCGTACATACGGCCCAGCACCCGGGCGGTGTCGGCGATGGACTCTTTCTTGCCCATCTGGCTGCCGCTGGGTCCTAAGTAAGTGACGGACATACCCAGATCAGCACCTGCTACTTCAAATGCGCAGCGGGTACGGGTGGAGTCCTTTTCAAACAGAAGGACAATATTTTTGCCCTCATGGATCTTATGGGGGATACCGGCCTTCTTCTTAGCCTTGAAATCAGCAGACAGATCCAGAAGTTCGGTAATTTCTGCGGGAGTGAAATCCAGCAGCTTCAGTAAAGACTTGCCTTTCATGTTGTGCACCTCTCTTAGAGAACTTTGGCCAGGAAGGTCTGCAGACGCTCGCACTTGGGGCTGCCGAACACTTCCTCGGGTGTGCCGTCTTCTGCGATGACACCTTCATCCATGAACACAACACGGTTACTGACTTCCTTGGCAAAGCCCATTTCGTGGGTGACCACGATCATGGTCATGCCCTTCTTGGCCAGGTTTTTCATAACGTCCAAAACTTCGCCGACCATTTCGGGGTCCAAAGCGGAAGTGGGCTCGTCGAAGAGCATCACTTCGGGATCCATGCACAGAGCGCGGACAATGGCCACACGCTGCTTCTGACCGCCGGAGAGCTGGTTGGGATAAGCGTCGGCACGGTCAGCCAGACCGACACGCTCCAAAAGCTCCATAGCTTTGGCCTCTGCCTCAGCCTTGGCGGATTTCTTCAGCAGAACCGGAGCCAAAGTCAGATTGTCCAAAACGGTCAGATGGGGGAACAGATTAAACTGCTGGAATACCATACCCATCTTCTGACGATGCAGATCCAGATCTACCTTTGCACCGGTCAGGTTTACACCGTTAAATTCAATGCTGCCGCCGGTGGGATTCTCCAGCAGGTTCAGGCAGCGCAGGAAAGTGGACTTACCGGAACCGGAAGCGCCGATGACGCATACCACGTCGCCCTTGTGAATGTCCACATCAATACCCTTCAGGACAGACAGGTTGTCAAAATCTTTTTTCAATCCTCTGACACGGATCACTGCGTCAGAAACATTCAAATTCTTATTTTCCATCGCTCTTACGCAGTCTCCTTTCCATAATTGCCAGCAGCCGGGTCAAAGCTACCACCATCACAAGGTAAATCAATGCCAGAAGAATGATGGGGTTGACTGCGTCGTAGGTCTTGTTTCGGATGTTGGTAGCTGCCTTAGTCACATCCACCACGGCAACATAACCGGCAACGGAAGTTTCCTTTAAAAGAGCAATACACTCGTTGCCAATGGCGGGCAGGATGTACTTGATAGCCTGGGGCATAACGACCTTTACCATAGCCTGACTCTTGGACAAGCCCAGGCTTCTGGCAGCTTCCATCTGACCCTTATCCACAGCGTTGATGCCGCTGCGAATCAGCTCGGCCATGTAGGCACCGGAGTTGATACCGAATGCGGCAATTGCCACAGGAACACCGTTTCTGGCGGATACAAACAGAACGAAGAAGAACAGCAGAAGCAGAACGGTCATGGGGATGCCGCGGATCACAGTGGTATACAGATCGCAGAGCCAGCTGATAAAACGAAGCTTCTTGTTGCCTTCACAGTAATACTTTGTAACGGCAACCAGAGTACCAATGATAACACCGATGAGCAGTGCGCCAAAGGTAATGATCAGGGTGTTGCCAAGACCTTCCACCATCCACATATAGCGGTTATCTACGATAAAGGTCTCATGTAATTTCTCAAACCAATTCATGTATCTTGTTTCCTTTTTATTCGTCAGCTTATAGGCGGATAAAATGCTTCAATCACGGCTCCGCGGATAAATGCGGAGCCGTGATTTTGGTAATGGATTTCTATTGCGTCAGGGCTTCATGTAGGTTTCGCCGTAAGCGGTGAAAATACCTTCTACGGTGCCGTCAGCCACCAGCTCGTTCAGAGCATCGTTGATAGTAGCAACCAGATCCTCAGAACCCATTGCAAAAGCGAATGCGTAGGGCTCTTCGGTCATCTTTTCGTCCAGGATGACCAGACCGTCGCCCTCTTCAACCATCTGCATAGCGGTCAGATTGTCAACAACCCATGCGTCAACCTTGCCGGTGGTCAGAGCAGCCTTTGCGTCAGCGTTTGCTGCGAAAGCCTGAACGTCGATGCCCTCGTCCTGGCAGCCACTCTCGGCGGTGGTACCGGTCTGGACGGAAGCAACCTTGCCAGCCAGATCAGCCTTGCCGGTGATGGGGCTGCCCTCTGCTACAACGATAACCTGAGCGGCATTGTAGTAAGGATCGGTGAAGAGCATGTTCTTCTCACGGGCAGGGGTCACGGTGATACCGGACATAGCGCAGTCATACTTGGCTGCCTGGATACCGATAAGAACGGAGTCAAAGTCCATCTGTACAAACTCAGCTTCAACGCCCAGCTTGTCGCAGATCAGCTTCATGATGTCGGGCTCGATACCCACAACAGCGTCGCCTTCCAGGCTCTCAAAGGGAGGGAAGTCGGGGCTGGTAGCGATGGTCATCTTGCCGGCCTTCTGAACGTCCTTCAGAGTAGCGCCCTTTGCGCCGCAAGCGGTCATACATGCAGCAATCATAACCAGGGCCAGAACCAAAGCGATAATCTTCTTCATAATCATTTTCCTCCTGATAAATATTTAGATTCTCTCTTTTACATATGTAATCTGCTGCTCTACGGAAGCAACGGAGGTGCCGCCCTGGCTGATCCGTTTCTCCACGCAGGTGAGCAAATCAATATCATCATACAGATCCATTTCGAACAGATCGCTGTACTCTTTGTATACTGCCAAAGGCAGGGTTTCCAGAACCGTGTGTTCTGCCATGCATCGGGCCACCAGCTGACCGGAGATCTTGTAAGCGCTGCGGAAGGGCATGCCCTTCTTTACCAGGTAGTCAGCCAGGTCGGTAGCGTTGATGAAACCGCCCTGGGCTGCCCGCTTCATATTGTCGGGGCGGGACTTCAGGGTGCCAAGCATGGGAGCGAATACCTTCAGACACATGATCACGGTCTCGCAGGCATCAAACACCGCTTCCTTGTCTTCCTGCATATCCTTGTTGTAGGCAAGGGGAAGACCCTTCAGGGTGGTGAGCAGTGCCATCAGATCGCCGTAAACTCTGCCGGTCTTGCCTCTGCAAAGCTCCGCCATATCGGGGTTCTTCTTCTGAGGCATAATGGAAGAGCCGGTGGTATAGGCATCAGAAAGTTCAATGAACTTGAATTCCCAGCTGGCCCACAGGATGATCTCCTCGCTGAAGCGGCTCATGTGCATCATCAGGATGCTCAGAGCGCTCATCAATTCCAGACAGAAGTCACGGTCGGAGACACCGTCGATAGAGTTCATGGTGATGCCGTCAAAGCCAAGTTCCTTGGCTTCGAACTCCCGGTCGGTATCGTAGGTGGTACCGGCCAGCGCGCAGCAGCCGATGGGGGAGAGGTTCATTCGCTTCCGGCAATCTCGCAGACGGTCCAGATCTCGCAGCAGCATCATGGCGTAGGCCATGAGATGGTGGGAGAAGAGGATGGGCTGCGCCCGCTGCAGATGGGTGTAGCCGGGCATGATCACGGTCTTGTTGGCTTCTGCCTGGAAAAGGATTGCCTCAATGACATCCTTTACAAGATCGGAGATCTCGTCGATCTGCGTTCTTAAGTACATCCGCAGATCCAAAGCCACCTGGTCATTTCGGCTTCTTGCGGTGTGCAGCTTCTTGCCCACATCGCCGATCCGTTCGGTCAGCACCTGCTCTACGAACATGTGAATATCCTCACAGCTCAGATCAATGTCCAGCTTGCCGCTGTTCAGGTCATCCAGGATGCCCTGCAGACCGTCGATCAAGGCATCTGCATCGTCCTGAGAAATGATGCCTTTGCCTGCCAGCATTGCTGCATGGGCCATAGAACCGGTGATATCTTCTTTGTACATTTTGCAGTCAAAGCGGATGGAAGAGTTGAAATCATCCGCAATGCTGTCGGTTACGCCGGCTGTGACACCGGCCCACATCTTTGCCATAGGAAAGTCTCCTAAGAATTACTTCTTGCCGTTTACCATTGCCTGGACCTTGATGGGCAGACCAAACAGATTGATAAAGCCTTCTGCATCCTTCTGGTTGTAGTCGCTTTCACCGAAGGTTGCGATCTCTTCGCTGTACAGGGAGTAGGGGCTCCAAACGCCGGCGTTGATCATGTTGCCCTTGTAGAGCTTCAGTCTTACCTTACCGGTGACGGTCTCCTGAGTCTTGTCGACGAAAGCTGCCAGAGCTTCGCGCAGGGGAGTGAACCACTGGCCGTTGTAAACCAGCTCTGCGTAGGTGATAGCCAGACGCTGCTTTTCATGCAGGGTCATCTTATCCAGGCAGATGGATTCCAGAACGCTGTGTGCCTTGTAGAGGATGGAGCCGCCGGGAGTCTCGTAAACACCGCGGCACTTCATGCCCACCAGGCGGTTTTCTACGATATCCAGCAGGCCGATGCCGTTGGCACCGCCGATCTCATTCAGCTTCAGGATGATGTTCTTTGCGCTCATCTTCTCGTCATTCAGCGCAACGGGCTTGCCCTGCTCAAAGTCGATGGTCACATAGGTGGGGACATCGGGAGCCTGGATGGGAGAAACGCCCATTTCCAGGAAGCCGGGCTTCTCGTACTGGGGCTCGTTGCCGGTATCCTCCAGATCCAGACCCTCATGGCTCAGGTGCCACAGGTTCTTATCCTTGGAGTAGTTGGTCTCACGGCTGATCTTCAGAGGAATGTTGTGGGCCTCGGCGTAGTCAATCTCCTCGTCACGGGACTTGATATCCCACTCACGCCAGGGAGCGATGATCTTCATGGTAGGAGCGAAGTGCTTAATGGTCAGCTCAAAACGGACCTGATCGTTACCCTTGCCGGTGCA
>JAFOBK010000036.1 GCA_017381835.1 Oscillospiraceae bacterium
TACGTCCTGTCCAAGGAAGAAGGCGGCCGTCATACTCCCTTCTTCAACAACTACCGTCCTCAGTTCTACTTCCGTACTACCGACGTTACCGGCATCATCACCCTGCCCGAGGGCACTGAGATGTGCATGCCCGGCGATAACGTTGTTATGAACGTTGAGCTGATCACCCCCATCGCTATCGAGAAGGGCCTGCGTTTCGCTATCCGTGAAGGCGGCCGTACCGTCGGTTCCGGTGTCGTTACCGAGATCTACGAGTAATTCTTGATTCCTAGGTGAATTTCGAAATCCCCCAAGCGAAAGCTTGGGGGATTTTTTTATCTACGTGTGTAATTCGTGTATGGATCAGATAAGCACTGCAACCAAGCAGAAAAGTAACGGTTAGACGGGAAAAGCCCTCTTTGCACAAGAGGCCTTAAGGGATTTATGTTCAGCATGCTAAGATCTGTGTAGAGTATAAAATAATCCCCCTGGATTTACCAGCAATGTCATTAAGTTAGGTGTCATTGCGAAACCAGTCCGCAGACTGGTTGTGGCAATCTCCTTCTTATGAGGGGATTCCCACGCCAGTGTGAGCACTGGCTCGGAATGACATGCTTCTTAACTTAATGACATTGGATTTACCAGGGGGATCATTTTATTTGATTTCAAACAGATGCATAGCCGAGCGGGTGCCCAGCAGGATCTTGTTGCCGAAGGCAACGGGGGAGGATTCGGTGGTTCTGCCCAGTTCGTAAATGGCTACAACTTCGCCGGTGGCGCCATCCACAAGACGGCAGTTGCCGCCAATGTCGGCCTGGAAGAGGTAACCTCTGCCGTCTTCTGTGTACAGAGCGATGGGGGAGGACCAGGTATTTCTGGAGGTTTCATACTGCCATACTTCTTCGCCGGTGCGCTTATTGTAGGCGATGACGGTTGTTTTGTTTATGCCGGGATAGCGGCCAACAGCGAAGATGATCAGATCTTCCATGTTGGTGCCGTCTTTGCCTACTACGGGGGAACCCATCAAACCGCCGGGAATGGAGCTGTCGTAGCCGCATTCAAAGGGCTTCTCCCAGATAATTGCACCGGTTTGGGCATCGATCTTATACAGGGAGATACTGCCGCGGTTATAGTCAACAGAGGGTGCTGCGTAGATGTAGCCCTTTCCGTCTTCCCAATCGAAGAGGGGAGTTGCGTTGATGTCGTCTTTCAGATCCTGAGCCCAAACGATCTGCATGGTGTTGATGTCGATACACTGCAGCAGGCCGCTGTTGTCGCCCATAAAGAGATAGTGATCGGCGGCGGTGACGCTGGCTTCATAGCCGGAATAGCGGCCGCCCCGGGTATAATTACTTTTGTATTTGCTTGCAATGGGTTCTTCAGGTGCCATGGTGAGGGTACCTGCGGCCTTGTCATACTGGGTATTCAGCTTGATGGTGTAGATCAGACCGTTTTCGCAGGGATAAATCAGGGTGTCGGTTTCCGCGTCCACCAGAGGGCCGCCGTCCAAACCGCACCAGTAGCGGGGGGACTGGTTATTGACACCGGACATTTCGTAGAGGATGCTGCCGTCGATCAGGCTGACGATGTAGATGCGCTGCATCTGACCGCCGCGCTGCAGGCCGCCGCCCACATAGAGGATCGGATAACCTCTGGGATCCAAAGCGCCGGAACCCTTGAACACCTGACCCACATAAACGGGATCACGGGTCTGGCTTCCGTCTTCCATGTCGATGAAGTGAACTCTGCCGTCCAGCTTGGCATAGACTGCTTCCACAAGGCCGTCTTTTTCTTTCTTGTCCTCGTAAAGATTCATGATCGCCCGGGTCTCGGCATCCCATTGGACAACCAGGGGCTGACCGGTCCAGCCGCAGCCGGCCCATTCGCCGCCGTCCAGACCGCCCACATTCATTTTCCACAGGTGGTTGATGGTGTGCTCGGTGATGTCGGCAGTGCCGTAAGCACCGTTTTGACGGTACATATCACCCCGGAAACTGGCTACGCCCGGCAGCGCAAAGTAGGAATCCTTCTCGAAGGTGATAGGTTCTTCCCGTATGTAGTTCTCCAGCTCAGTCTCACCCTGGAGGACAGTCCATTCCATTTCCCAGTTGGCAGGATCCGTATCAGCGATGCAGGCAGCTGCGATGGTGGGTTCCGGCTCAGTGGGAGGTTCGGTGGGTTCTGTCTCCGGCTCAGTAGGCGCGGTGGTCGGCTGGGTGGGAGGCTCTGTGGTGGGGGGAGGCGCCTGGGTTGTGGGAGGAACCGGCGGCTCCGTTGGGGGGACATATGCCGTGTCGGCTTGGTGGCGCAGAATGGTAAGCCCCGCCAAAAGCAGCAGCAGGATCACCAGCGCAACGCTCAGGGCGATAATGATTTTTTTCATAGAAAAACCTCGAATTTTTTCTTTTTATTGTATCATGTTCTTTCTGTATCCGCAAGGTTTCCGGATATTTTCCCTTCAGAAATCCCAATGAAATCACACGATAAAAACACCGCCAAATTTGGCGGTGTTTTTTGGTACGACCAGGTCTATAAGCCGGGTTCTGTCTTGACAGCCATCTATCTAGCCCTACGATTGCTCATAGGGTCAAGCCGCCTCCATGGGACGGCCGGGTCAGCCTATTGTCCCTCCACGGCGTTGCTACGGGATAGAGTTTACAGCACCTAAGTGTTCCCACTAGGCGGGTGGGCTCTTACCCCACCTTTTCACTATGACCGGTAAAACCGGCTACATCTCTCTGTTGCACTTGTCCTGAGGTCACCCTCGGCGGGCGTTACCCGTTATCCCTGCCCTGTGTAGCCCGGACTTTCCTCATTCGCTGCCTTTCGGCATGCGTCCGCGGCTGTCCGACCTGGTTGCGGAAATATTGTACAGTAAATAGGGGCAAATGTCAAATCTCTTGCAAAATTAATCAGCACAAGGTATACTATAATTATCAAAATGAGAAAGTAGGGATTTTTATGAAATCTCCTTTGGAAACATATTTTACCGCTTTGCAGGGTAAGCGGCTGATCGTCCTCGGTCTGGGTGTCAGCAACCGACCCCTGGTACGCTTGATGCTGCGCTATGGCTGTACCGTCATCGGCTGCGACCGTACCCCCAGAGAGAAGCTGGATGCTGAAGTGCTGGAGCTGGAAGAGAAGGGCTGTGAACTGCGCCTGGGTGATACTTACCTGGAAAATCTCTCAGGTGATGTGGTATTCCGCACCCCCGGCATGCATCCGGATAATCCTGCCCTGGTAAGTCTGCGGGAAGCAGGTGCGGAAGTTACCAGCGAGATGGAAGTGTTCTTCACCCTCTGCCCCTGCGCTACTATCGCGGTCACCGGTTCTGACGGTAAGACCACTACCACTACCCTGATTTCCGAAATGCTGAAGGCTGCCGGTAAGACCGTGTGGCTGGGCGGCAATATCGGCACCCCGCTGCTGCCCAAGCTGGATGAAATGGGCGCGGACGATTTTGCGGTTGTGGAGCTCAGCTCCTTCCAGCTGATGGATATGCAGCACTCCTCCCATATCGCCGTGGTTACCAATCTGGCACCCAACCATCTGGATGTCCACAAAGATATGGAAGAGTATGTGCAGGCCAAGAAGCATATCTTTGCCTTCCAGGAGAAGAAGGATAAGCTGATTCTGAACCTGGACAACGGCATCACCAATACTTTCCTGGGTAACGGTGTCACCCGCTGGTTCTCCCGTGTAGGCAAGACCGATAACGGCATCTGCCTGGATGGGGAGTGGATCGTCCGTGACGGAGAAAAGGTTCTGAATGTAAACGACATTGTGATCCCCGGTGTTCACAACATTGAAAATTATATGGCAGCCATCCTGGCGGTGGAAGGCCTGGTGGATGATGACACCATTCGGGATGTGGCCCGCACCTTCGGCGGTGTGGAGCATCGCATTGAGCTGGTAAGAATCAAGGATGGGGTGAAATACTATAATGACTCCATCGCATCCAGCCCCAGCCGTACCATCGCAGGTCTGAAGAGCTTTTCTGAGAAGGTCTGCCTGATCGCCGGCGGCTATGATAAGCACATTCCCTATGATGTGCTGGGCCCCTATATCTGTAAGCATACCAAACGGGTCTATTTAAACGGCGCCACCGGCCCGCAGATCCGTGCTGCCGTAGAAGCCTGCGAAGACTATGTTCCGGGCGCTCCCGCGCTGATCGATTGCGCTGACTTTACCGATGCTGTCCGCAAAGCAGCGACAGATGCTGTAGCTGGCGATATTGTCCTTATGAGTCCCGCCAGCGCGGCATTCGATCAGTTTAAGAATTTTATGGTCCGCGGAAATTACTTCAAAACTCTGGTAAAGGAGCTGTAATATGGATATTTCCAAGATTACCGGTGTGATGCGGAAAACATTACCTCTGAAATACTGCGGCGCGGTGATCGTGGCGGCAGGCAATGCCTCCCGAATGGGCGGCATCGACAAGGTAATGGCACCTATCAATGGCGAACCGATGATCGTCCGTACAGTGCGGACATTCCAAAATGCCGTAGCAGTGAAGGAAATCGTCATCGTTACCCGGGAAGACCTGATCCCCAAGATCACTTCCCTGTGCGGAAAGTTTGATAAAGTCCGGGCAGTTGTGGTGGGCGGAAAAGACCGGGCGGAGTCTGTGAAAAACGGTCTGCGGATGCTCAGCAAGCAGGTGAAGCTGGCCGCTGTTCAGGACGGTGCTAGACCCCTCATCACCGAAGCGGTCATTGACCGCACCATCCGTGCGGCCCACACCTACGGCGCTGCGGCGCCTGCCATTCCCGTGAAAGACACCATCAAGGTGGTGGAGGGCGGCATTGTGTCTTCTACTCCCGACAGAGCCACGCTGAAAGCCATTCAGACCCCCCAGGTCTTCGACTTTGATCTGCTGAAGGCTGCTCTGAAGAAAGCCTTCGAAGACGGCGCTGCCATCACCGACGATTGCTCCGCTGTGGAGCGGATGGGATTCAAGGTGCGGATTGTGGAAGGTGATGAGCGCAATATCAAGGTGACCACCCACATGGATCTGAAGATCGCGGAGCTTTTGCTGGAGGATATGCAATGAGAATCGGACACGGATATGATGTGCATAAACTGGTGGAAGGCCGGGATCTAATCTTAGGCGGTGTAAAGATCCCCTATGAGAAGGGCCTGCTGGGTCACTCGGATGCGGATGTGCTGCTCCATGCAGTGTCCGACAGTCTGCTGGGCGCTGCTGCTCTGGGGGATATCGGCGTCCATTTTCCCGATACGGATCCTGCCTATAAAGGCGCGGATTCGCTGCGCCTTTTGGAAATTGTAGGCCAGAAGGTGGAAAAAGCCGGTTTCAAGGTTTCCAATATCGATGTGACCATGATCGCCCAGCGGCCTAAGCTGAAGGATCACATTCCCACAATGCGCAGTAATATTGCGCGGGTGCTGAAACTGGATGTGAATCAGGTCAATGTGAAGGCCACCACGGAAGAGCATCTCGGCTTTACCGGCGACGGCAGCGGCATGGCCTGCCACGCGGTGTGTTTACTGGAAAATCTTTAATGGCTGAAAGTAGGGGCATATGGAATGCCCCTCTACATAGCGAGTCGAACCAAATAAACCTCCCGGGCATAGATTGGCCCGGGAGGTTTTTCTATGGACTTTTGTATGATCACATTTCGCTCTGTCACACCGGCCCAAAGAGGGGAGAATTTGCTGCGGAAAGAGGGAATTCCCTGCACGCTGCAGCGTACACCCCGGGTGTTGGCGGAACAGGGCTGCGGATATAGCGTTCGACTAAAGTGCGCACTGCTGCCGAGGGCAGCGGAACTGCTGCGGCAGAAAGGCATTGCCTATGGGAAGGCCTATCGGCTCAGGGAGGGAAATCCTGAGGAGGTGCTGCTGTGACCTATCTTGACAATGGGGCCACTTCTTTTCCAAAACCCAGAGCTGTCACCGACGCGGTACTGCGGGCCATGGAGACCTGCGGCAATCCGGGCAGAGGCGGCTACGAAGCGGCCATGCGTGGGGCCAGGGTGGTGCTGAAGTGCCGGGAGCAGGCATCCGTGCTCTTTGATTGTGAGCCGGAGCAGGTGGTCTGCACGGGGAGCTGTACCCATGGCCTGAATATGGCGATCCGAACCCTGGTAAAACCGGGAAGCCGGGTGGTGGTCTCGGGATTTGAGCATAACGCGGTGATGCGGCCCCTCCATGCACTGGGAGCGAAAATATATATTGCCGGGCGAAAGCTCTTCGACCGGAACGATACCCTGGAGCAATTCGAGAGGATGCTAAAACAGGGGATGGACGCGGCGGTATTTACCCATGTGTCCAATGTGTTCGGCTATATTTTGCCGGTAGAGGAGATGGCAAAGCTCTGCCGCAAGTACCGGGTGCCGTTCATTGTGGACTGCGCTCAGGGAGCCGGTACGCTGCCGGTGAGCCTGAAGAAATGGGGCGCGGACTTCATTGCCATGCCCGGTCACAAGGGATTACTGGGCCCTATGGGAACGGGGCTTTTGCTCTGCGGTCAAATGCCGAAACCTTTGCTTTACGGAGGCACCGGCAGTATCTCCAAAAGCTATGACATGCCGGATTTTCTGCCGGATGCAGGGGAGGCGGGGACTGTGAATGTGCCAGGCATCGCAGGCCTTTGCGCAGGCATTACCCAGGTGCTGGGGGAAGGGCCGGAGAAGATATTGAAGAAAGAACAGCAGGAAATGCGACGGTGTGTGAAACGGCTGGAAAAGTTTGGGTTTTCCGTATTTTCAGGTGATGACCAATGCGGGACGGTTTCTTTTGTGCCGGATTGCGGCTGTGAGGAACTGACGGAATTTTTGGGAAGGCAGGGGATCTGCCTGCGGGCGGGGCTTCATTGCGCACCTCTTGCCCACGAAAGTGCCGGGACTCTGGATACCGGTACTGTGCGCGTCAGCTTCGGTCATGATGCCAATCCCCGGCAGAGCGGAAATCTATTTTTCGGGCTGGAAAAATTCTGTAACAGCAGGGAATAAGACCGCCGAATTGTAAATTTTTTATGTTTACCTATTGATATCATTGACCCAATCCGCTATAATAGAACGGATAATAGGCTAGTTATGTCATGAGGTAGAAATACCCGGCTTTATCATACACAAATGA
>JAFOBK010000037.1 GCA_017381835.1 Oscillospiraceae bacterium
CCTTCCGGAACCGCAATCAGCCAACCCTCTTCATCCCGGATGGTGCGACCGGTCAAAAGCTTCCTCAGCTCTGTTTTTAGTTGCTTATCCATAACTTACTGCTCCTGCACGGATGTTACTTCCATTTTTCTCTGGTCATCCGCCTGAATTGTTATATGAATGGTTCGCTGGCTATTTTCACCGGTCAAGACAATTGTGGTTTGACCTGCAGCTTTTGCTTGTGCGCTGAATTTGCAGCCGGAAGGTGTAGACATCATATTTGATAAAACAAAAGCATCCGCTCCGTCTCCGCTTACACTCCAGTGGTCTTCTTGGTTAATGAAAGAAAAATTGAGGATTCCGTTTATATCTACATTCCACTTATAATTCAAGCCATCTGCATCCACGGAATTATCTTTTCTTTCCTGATGCTGATAGGAGGAAACGAATACCTTCCCTTCGGAATCAACGTTTACAACCAAATCCAGAGCGAAACAAACGGTCTCGTCCGACTGCAGCGCTGTAAATGTCAGTTGAGCAGCCCCTTCTTCCTTGCCCGTTATACGGTATTGGCAAGTATACTCTTTATCGATATCCACTTGAGAGACATCGCAAACATATTCAGGAATAGCATCAACACGCCAAAGGATTCCCCTCTTTTCGCCGTCTTTTAATGTAATATCCACCCCATCCTTTTTGTGATTGATCTCATAGGGGCAGCATACATCCTTGACAGAAGCATTGTTTGTTTTTTCCTTTCCGGAACAGCCCGTTAATATCAACAGCAGTGCCAGCAAAAGTACATATGCTTTTTTCATTTCGCGTCATCCTTTCGGGTGAAGATTGGCGGGTCAGCCGGATATACTCCGTCCGACCCGCCGTATACTTGATTTATTGCCTGCTGAATCACGCAGTAGGCTCTGTCGGATTTGTAGAGGGTTCTGTAGTTACTGTAGTAGGTTCCGTAGAAGGTTCCGTTGGTGTTTCAGAAACAGCCCTGCTTGTAACTGTCACCTCAATCACCACTGTAATATTTTCATTTTCATTGGAACGCAATGTGATGCGATAGCTTTGGTCCTGCCCGGAAGTGTTTTCAGGCATAGCCAGAACAAATCCTTCCTCTGTATAGGAGATCAATCCGCTGATATCCTTTGCCCCAACCACCTGTTCAGCTTTTGCCGTATAGCCCTGCATGGAATTCGATACGGTTACACCAAACTTAATGTTTGCTCCGGAAGAAACCGTCATGGCCAGTGTCTTGTTTACCGCGGAATTTACTCGGTAGGAATTACCGTAGTAGTCCGATTCGTTGGTAGCTGCCACATCTGCCGTCAAGATAATGTTGGACAGATTTACTTTCAAGCCGCCCACCATATCGCCGGTAATCACGCCATCCGGGTTCAACGCTGTATCTTCGTGTATGTATGTATCCAGCGAGCGAGTTGCCTTTTGGATAGATCCATCCGCTCCAAGCGATACCGTGATCTGGCTGGGTTTCCAACCTGCTGTGATCTGGGGATTTACATTATAAGGCATCAATTGCAACGATTGCACAGAAGCCACATCCCGAATCATCAGACGCACCTGCGTCGTAGAACCTGTAGAGAATGCAGCACCTTCAGAAATCACAAAGTTGCGCAAATTGGGCACCACCAGCTCTTTTTGAACACCCTGGCGATTTGTATAGCCAAGCACCATTGCAATTGGATCATTGGTGCCGCTTTCCAGATTTGCATCCGAAAGCGCTGTCACAAACTGGATATCCAAAATCTCCACAGAGGAATTGCTGAGCACAGGCAATGTAACCGTTTGATTTTTTACGGTTGCTCCGGTGGGAATGGAGAAATGCTTCAAAAGCTGCCTGGTACCGCCCGTTGTATCTACCGCATAGCAATCAACACATGCCATATCTACCTGAGCATTGATATTGCCGCTGGTCGCAACCAAAATGCCGATAATATCTTTTACATAGCTCTCGTTAAAGGTCAATTCCAGTATGTTACCCGCCTTGATGGCCTGATACTGCTGATCTGTAACATAGATATATCGGGACGTAAACACCTGGCTGCCACCACTTACAGTCGTATACTGCAGTGCAACAGCAATATCTCTGTTTTCTGCAACAAGGTTTGCTGCTTCGGTTTCATCCCCCAGCATCAAGTAGACCTTCTGCTCATCTGTCTGCGCACCTTGAATGTTGCTGGGCAACGCATAGAATTCCGTTCCGGCATTTCTATGCTCGCAATCCAAATAGAAGGTGTTGACCACGACACCGGATCGAACCTGCTGCACGATCACATGATCGACATACGCGTCTACCACATCGGTGGACTGCGCTTTCACATAAACCTTATTCAGAGAACTCATTCCGGTAGCTGTCAATCCGTTCACGGAATAGATGGTCTTACCTTCAGCATCTGTCAGCTTGTTAAGACCCTTAGCACCGGATTCCAATACACTGCCGTAGCTGTTGGTATACTGTGCACGAATATCAATATTAAACGAGCCGGAAGCATCATCGGCCATATATACAAAGACATTCAAAACATCATTTTGAGAATTCGGCACACGGGATACCGCGCTAATCCATGTATTTGTCTTTGTATCCAGCTTGATAGCTTCATGTTCGCTAAAATAAATCTCTTGATAAATGTTGCGATCGGTGGGCAGGAAGAGTTCAAATGCAGGAATCTTATCCACTGTGTCCTCACACAAATACTCGGTTGTCCCCAAGCGCACATATTCATCTTGATCATTGATCTGCAAAAGTCCGGTTTCCATCACCAAGGCAGCCGTTATATTTGTAATTTGCAACGAACCGCCGTTAAGACTCTTCATATTCAAGGAAAGCTTTCCAAGTTTTGCTACATCAGAAACGCTAACAACAAATCGATCCGTATGGTTTTCCCGGAACATAAAGCTGTTGTCCGAAACCGCCAAGGGTGTTCCGGTGCTTCCTGTAGTACCGTTATCCAAATAAATCGGTGCTTTGTTAGCATAGTCATACATAGCACGAATGACATCAAAAGTAAGCTGCTTACGTTTTCCCTCTTGGTTGTAGTACTCCAAAGTAGCTTCCATGGTGCCATAGAAGGGACCGCCATTGCCGCTATCGGTATAAACGCCGATTCCCATGAGGAATTCCAGGTTCAATGCATAGGAACTGTAGGAAATCGGATAAATGCGAGAAATATCGGATTCCTTACGGCCTTGCTGACCGGTGATAGAATTGCTTGCTCCCTCGTCTCGATAGTCAATTCCGATCCAGCCTACATTCTGAATCACCCATTCCTTAGATATGCTACCGCCATCGTTACGGCGGACACGAATCTGGGCGATATTCAACTTATCATAGGGATCGCTATCCTCGGAAATATCATCCGGAATGATATGAACCGATACCAATTCACCATAGTCATAATTGGTAGATACGATAAAGCTCTCCGTGCTGCCGGAACGGAAACCATCAGCACTTAATTGCTGATTGGCCAAAACATAGCCACTGACACCGTTTTCAAACTCCAGCAGGAAATAGAATCTATTCTTGGATCCATTATCGCCATAGCTGTCTAACAATGAAGTTGTTCCACTTTGGACCTGCACTTCAACCGTATAGTTTTCCCGAACTTTAGCCAGTCCCAAATTGGACGAACACTGATCATAGGACATAGCATAACGATATTGACTCCAGTCAAAATCATCCACTTTTTGAACACTTTGGGAGATAAAATCAATGACAGCGCTATTATCAGGCTGAATGAGAGCCTTTTCTTCCATGGAAAAAACAGTATAGCCTTCTACATCACGATAATATCTACGATTTGACATCGCGCCATCGACAACCATATCTTCCCAAACACAAGCACGTTTGCCCAAGCGATCCAGCCGAATCACACGGAAACCTGCCATTTGCCAATCGCCGCTTCCATTAGGAACAGAAATGGTCAAGCCTGTAAAATGCTCTACCTGAGAAAGCTCCATAATAAAGGAAATACCGGATTCGGAATTGATCAGCCCGGTAAAGGCAAAATCCTCCCTGGAAGCGGGCCAATATCCGTAAAAGTCTTTTGCGCCGTTACGAACACTATAAGCTCCGCTTTCACGTGCTACACCCGACATATCCACATAACGCAGTTCTACAGTAACATCATCCGGAAAACGAGTAATCTGCGACGGATCAGCAATCAGTTGAATTAAATACTTTTCCGTTGCATCAACAGGAGCAAGTGCTGCTCCCATCTCATAGGAACTCATAGAGACGTAGAGGGTTCCGTCAGCAGAAATATTTTCGCCTTCCACCGTAGTCGCCGTATGGTAGAACAGCGGATTGCCTGCAAAGAAATACTCAGGTCCGCTCGCAGAATTTTCTACAGTAGACGCACTTGCGCTTACACTAGACGCCGGATAAATGCTAACACCAGTTAAGCTGGCGCTTTCCGAACCTGCGATGGTTTGGGAAAGCAAAGCCTTTGCTTCTGTTCCGGTGTGCAGAGTAATCCCCTGAATCTTCTGCATATCCTGCAAGGTACACCCAAAAACAACACTTTCTCCCTGCTGTGCCAGACCTGCGATTTTTGTATCTCCTGACACACCATTCTCCAACAACCAGTTGACTGCACTTGTCATAACGGGCTGGGTAACGCTTCTCAAATCGCCAAAGGAATCCATATACTCGATCTGGATCGCCAAATATTCCCCGAAATTCGCGTCTTTCAGTGCTTTATTGGCATTATAGGCTTGATTCATTTGCTCAAAGCCTGCGCCGCTAAAGTCAGCAAAATCCAACCGTACTACGTAATTGAAATCGCCCTCCATAGAATATGGAACCGTTTCAAAAACCAGCCGATGGGAAGCAGTATCCTGCTGGCGAAGCTGGAACAAGGTATTGCCCGTCCAACTAAATACATCTCCGCCGTTTCCATTGCGTTCCTCCAAATAAGCGATCTGGGAACCATTGAATCGAATCAAGTTATTACTTCCGTTGGAAACCACATCGATGATTTGATCCACGCGATACAGGCGCAGACCACTCACATCCCAAGAATACAGCTTGCCTTGTACTCCCTGGCAATAAACATCCAGTCCGGTAACTTCCGCAACCTCAAATTCCGGTTGGAAGAAATAAGTGTTTGTCTTACCTTTTTCCAAAGCTCTTTCAGATGCATATTTACCATCATTGGAAGCCATTTTCAGAGAATCTTGAAGTCCTCCCTTAAATGGGAATACATATTCCATATGGGTATATCCATCGGTATCCACATACTCAAGAGCAAAGTAACTTACACCCTCACCGGCACCATTACCGGTGGTCACAACAAGTGCATATGTATTTTCCACATTTCGAGCAGCTGTTGCAGTTCCGGGAAGTACCAGCGCAAGGAAGAGGGCAAAAAGGCATGCCCCAACAATACCCAATATATGCTTTTTGTTGCGCATAACCTTTCTCATTTCTATTCCTCCATTTTTATTGGTAAGTAAAATGCTTTACACAATTTTCAGAAGTCCGGCAAAGCCTGTCATTTCAAGGACTTCCATGACCATCTTATTGACGTGGCTCAATTCCAGAACACCATTCTTTTTCACGGCAGCCATATACGTCTTCTTCAAAACACGAAGGCCGGCCGAAGATATGTACTGAAGCTGCTCCATGTTCAGAATCAGCGTATCAAAACGTTCCGTCATTTGAAGGAAAATTTCCTCCGCCTCCGGAGAGGTCACAGCATCCAGCCGACCATCCAGTAACAGCTCTCCTTCTGTGCCACGATTGATCAATTTAATTGTCATACTATTCAGTCCCTTTGTTACTTGTGGTTTTTATTAATGTATTTTTCCAGTTCTTCCAGAGTAACCTCCGAGAAATCCTCACCATACATTTCCATCATTTCAATTGTAGAAATGTTCTCCATTTTCTTTGCTTGTGCGGAAAGGAGCGCCATGATGTCAATACCGCCAGAGGTTTCTTCCTCGGTATCGCCAGAATGCTTCTCATCAGGCATGATCAAGTCGCTGTAATCCCTCTTTGCAGGCGCAGACACAGGCGCAGACACAGGCGCAGGCGCAGGCGCAGGTGCAGACGTAGACGCAGGCGCAGGTGCAGGCGCAGGGATCTTTGCCGTTTCGATCTGGAAGGTTGCTGTTGTAGCAGGCTTATTAGATTCTTCCTGCCGTTTGTTGGGTGCGCCGGACTTTTCCTCCAAATCCCTGCGCAATGCCTCAAAGCGATGATTAATTTCACTGCGAATTGCTTCAAAACTGAAGTTTCCGAGGATCTTTGCCAATTGCTGTGCTGTCTCATCGCTGGCAGGCGCTGTTTGAACAACCGTGTGAATCACTTGCGGCTGAACCGGTTCGGGACGAGGCTCCTCTTGAACGGCTGCCGGCGCAGCTTCTTCCACAACAACTACGCGATCTTTCTTTGTTTCTTCCTGAATTTCATCCTCAGTGAGTTCCACAAAGGTAATCGTTTTATGTTCCTGAATCGGCTCCTCAGAAGTCTCGTCATCCAGCATATTCATTTTATGTTCCAAACGGGTCAAACGGCTAGAACCGATAAATTCCTCCCAATACTTGTCGCCTTCCTCGCCGACAAAGTACTGGCTCACATAGTCCGGCTGTCTAAACATTTGGACTACGCTGCTGGGAACTTCAATCTGGAATGTGCTACGGGAAGACGGACTCATAATGGCAAAGGTCTGTCCTCTCGGAGCCGTAGTGATCTGCTCCTGCTCGCTTTCGTTGATACCGCCTGCCTTCTCATAGAGTTTACACAGGTCTTCGATATCATTGGGCGACAATGCAAAAATAAAGCTGTACTGACAAGCGTTAATGATCGCGGTAGACTTTCGGGCAATTTCTTCACTGCCAACAAAGTCCTTGATATTCTGGGTAATCACGATCTGCATACCGTTATATTTACGGATACGCTTTGCCAATTGGAACATGAAATCCAGCGCCACAGGGAATTTTGTATCGATAAAGACGTGCGCCTCATCAATAACAACCACGACCTTACGCTTAAGGCCGTATTTTGTGTTATAATCCCTGTTTTTAATGATCTCGTTATCGATGTACTTTAGTACCAAAAGCATCTGTGCATTCGCAACGGTATTATTGCGGTTTGCAAGCAGCGATTGGAAATTAAAGACGGTAAAGTTTTCTTCCGTGGTGATGGTAGAATGTCCGTTCCAAATAGATGCATTTCTGCCGCCTGCAGAGAATTTTGCAATATAGTTCATGAGTACCCGCAGATTCGAACGAAGGTAGTCGTTATCTGTCTGCTGGAACTCTGCCAAAATTGCATCATACAGGTCGTCAAAGACCGGGTAATCCTCCGGACGTAGCTTTGAGAAATCAGAATCTGGCGTGATTCCCTTGTTGATGTAAACACGATCCACAAGAGAATTCAGATATTCCAGAGCATCCTTGTCACAATCCGGCAATATCTGGCGGAAGAACTCTTCCAAAAATTGCAGGTGTGTTGCATAACTGTTGGCAGATTCTCCGCCGGCCTCATCATCGTCCAAAGCCGTAATGATGTGGAAGGGATTCAGTCTGCCGTTTTGGGCATTACCTACATTGATAAATTTACCATGCAGGTTTTTAGCCAGCTCGGTATACTCATTTTCCGGGTCAAGAATAAAAATCTTACTGTCCTCTGCTGCCAGATTTGCCAAAAGGCTCTTTGTGGCATAGGACTTACCGGAACCGGATTTACCAACAATGACCATATTGGAGTTGACGCGTTCACTGTCTCTGCGGAAGAAATCCACAAAGACCGGAACGCCCTCACTCTTACCTAAGCGAATACCGCCAACATCAGAAACATTCGCATAGATCCAAGGGTAAGCCGCCGCAAGAGAGTTGCTGGGGATGCCGCGAGCTTCCTTGTGCATAGGATCCCATGCGCTGATCTGGGAGCCAATGAAGGCTTCCATTTGGGTGAACTCCATGTTGTTCAGCCGGATGCCGCTTTCCTGCCAAGCTTTACGAACAACTCGCTTCATATTAGGAATCCGCGGCAAAAGCGACTTGGTAGGTGTAATCACATTGGGATTGTTTTCTGTGGCAACCAGATCGTAGGCAGTGATATAAACGCTGAATTCCAACAGCGATTCATTATCCTGCTGCAGGGTAGCCAAAAGACTTCCCAATGTTTCGATGTGTGTCTCTAATTCAATTCTTTTAGAATCCACACCGGTGGTATTATACTGACCGCGCAGTTCCTGCAAAGACCGGTCAATAGCGCGAATAGACTTGTCTCGATCCATAGGACGGCATTTGATGACACATTTGGTTCCGGGCATAGAGAACACGCCTGCGATCCAAGCATCGGATACCGTCGTAGGATAGTCTACAACGCGCAAATTGTGGGTTACAATTCCGTTAACCTCCACAGTACGCATTTTCACATTTACATACTGGGGCATCGCCCAACGGGCATAATCTGAGGGTTTCAGTGTTTCGATTTCCTCTTCCCGGATATCCAAACAGTTACTGTACTTTAAAAAGACGGCCAGTTCTTTATCATCAAGCCGCTTCGGGTACATTTCTGCGCTTTTGAGCGTAGTTACAGCGGTGCTTATTTGGTTTTCCAGTTGCCGCTTATCGCTATCAAACAAAACAATGTAATAAAACGGCTCTACAATTTTTTCATCGCCACAGAGATTCTCTACCTCTGCAATGCGATCATACATAACCTCTACTCGGGTCTTCAGCTCGTCCTCCGTGATCATGCCTTTTTCGAAGGATCGACGCAATTGAGCTAGTTTGTTATGCTCACTTTCCAAATAGGCTTCATAATGAATCGGCCTTTCCAGCTTAACGATATTAGCACCATAGGTAGTGTGAATCGACCTAAGGAGCTTACCAAGGCCATTCTCGATGGTGTTTTCCCGTCGATACTCACTGAAAAAGCGGAACTCAACAGCAGGAATCTCCAAAACTGCGCCGTAGTAGTTGCCATTATAGCTAATAAATCCGTCGCGAATGTCTGTAAAGGCAGAAAACGACTCCATGGGTTCCGCCTTTCCAGTCTGCTCTTTGTACAGAATTGCCTGTTCAGCAGCGCGCTTTGCTTCCTCTTTTCGACGTTGCCGGATCTGCTCTTTTTCTTCTTCGGAAATATCCTCGGATGCAAGGAGCCGATCTTCTTCCTTGATTCGCTCCTTTCGATCCTTCGGGGTTTCATCCGTATCCTTATCCGCGCGGAAAACCTTCGCAAAGGATTTGCTCTTACTTCCCTCCGGGTCCAAAAGCTGTTCATCAGAGGTAGATCTACGATATGTTCTGCGATAAGCAAAATGACGAAGCATATTGACCAAATAGATATAGTTTGGAACTGTATCCATTCGCATCAGTAACAAACCTGCAATAAACAGCACACCAAGAACAATATAGAATTTATAGGGTAGACTGGAGATCACCACAAACACGATCATCAAAAAGGCGACCAAACCCACTAAAACATCCGCCAAACGGACACCTTTAAAGAGTTCGATCTGCACTTTTGTTTTTCCGGGTATCAATCGTGCCATAGTTTCACCTCCTACTTAGTAATTTGTAAATTAAGAACTATTCTATTGCTTGTGCAACGACTTTGGCGGCCGCTTAACAGGTTTCTGTGTCTGCGCTGCCTGACCGGCCGCATAGGGATCTGTTGTTTGCTGACCGGGATTCAGATTGTGTTCATTAAATGCATTGGCCATTGCCGCAATTTTGGAAGATTGCTGAACCATTGGCGAGCTTTTTCCTGCATTTTGCACATCAAGGGCCGCAGCCTTTGCCGCGATCTCGGGTGATTTTCCCTGGTTACGGGCATCAAATGCCGCAGCCATTGCCGCAATCCTGGGTGACTGCTGACCAACCGGGGCAGAGTCAAAGCTCTCAAATCCGGTCGTTGTCTGAACGGGATTTGGAGTCGATTGACCCTCGGGCACGGGAGCAGAGTGGCTCTCAGGCACAGAATCCGCGTTGCCACTATTGCGCCATGCGGAGATCTTGCTTGCTAGCGCTTTACCGCCGGAATAGACAGCTTTACCTGCAGTCTTACCGCCGTAATACGCGCCATAGCCCAAACCCAGGCCAACGCCGGCTGCACCTTTAAGACCCATCTTTGCACCAAAGCCTAGTGCAGAAAGACCAGCTCCACCAGCTGTTTTAAAGGCTTTTCCGCCAACAAAACCGGCAAACCGCTCGCCTTTACCAACCACGCTCTTGGCGGTACCGCTCATATCACCGGCTGTGATAGACTGCCAGCCTGCATTATCCGCAAGAATACCCGTAATCAGGTTGGTTGCTTTTTCCGATACCTCGAATCCACCCAAAACGATCACCAATTTTGCCAATATATTGGCTACTGGGTTTGCAAACAGGACCAAATTTGGGTCAGTTACAATCGGCATAAAGAGCAATAGCACCCGCATGGATATGACTGTGCCAAAAACACTAAAGCTTTGCACGATGAAGGCTGTGGTCCACTGTTTAAATTTCGCGCCATCATCCAGTGGAGAAACCGCAAGAATCAAAGGAGAAATTAAGTATAGCAGCAGCATATTGAAGATACGACCAACACAGTTCAATATAATCGTGACCAGTGTTACCAGCATTTTATAGCAGGTTAAAAACAGAATTAGATAGTCAAATGCCGCAATACCAATATCGAAATCTTCATTGACCGTATCCAGATCATAAATGCTCTTTTCACCATAGTAATAGGCACCGCGCAAAGGATCTGTCAAACTGGGACTTACATTATAATCCTCGTTCTTGGCGGCTCGCATAGTAGCCATCAAGAATAAGAAACGATCCATTGGAAGGCTGCTGCGGGAAGGTTGGTAATGACGCTGATACTCTTCCAGCGGCTTAAAAGAACCGTTTACCTTCAGCAGATCCATAGCTTGCAAAATGGAATTAGAAACACTTTCGTGATAGACATCCAGGCTTAAATCCCGATCCAGGCTGGCAGAATTGGCTATTTTTTGCAAAGCCGATTGCCAGGTAGCGATGGTATTTCCTTCTACATCGGTAGTCACATAATGGAAATCAAATACGCCTTGCTGTTTCAAATATTGAAGGTCAAGCCGCACTTCATTGAAACACTTATTTAAGTTGAAACGATTATTGTAGGATGGATTTAATGAAAAATTGCCAATCGTATTCAACGCACGAGCCATTGCCGCATACTCTTCGTCCGTATATGTAATGGATTCCTCTTCACCCAAATCATCCGCATTGATAAATACATAATTTATCTGCTGCATCAGCAAGGTTGTTGCATTAAGCACCATAGTAATGATGAGGCTCATACACAAGATGGTCAAGGCAGACTTGAACAAGCCAGTGAGTATTTGCCCATAACTGCGCTTTTCCTTGTCGCTCGTGTCAAACAGCTTTTTGATCACTGCTGCGATGGCAAAGGCAAAGCCTACCGTTAATCCGATCAAAGCCATGCCCCAATAGATTTTAGAAACTGTGGTATTGGAGAAGAAAATATTTATCAGATAATCAAAGTCGCCATCGTAAGAAACCTTACTCAGACCTGCCATGACCTCAAACATGCTGTAAAGCAGGTTTATGATCCAGCAACAGCCCACCGAAAGATAGTATAGTAATTTATAGATCGTCGAGTACAAGATGGACTGAAGTCCGTTCATAATGGTATCACCCATACCACTAAGCATATCTTCCATTTTCTTCACCTGCCTCTATGGGAATTTTGCTTTAACGAACGCGTAAATGTTTTCTGGAGTGTACAAGGTAAATAATGATACCAACACAAGAGCTAATAATCAGTAAGAAGAACAGCCAACTGTTGCCATCAAAATAGATTAAAATTGTAAAAGAATAGGTTGTTTTATTACCGGCTTCGTCCGCCAGTTCAATAAAATATTCGCCGCTTTCCGTAAGCACATCTTTTTTGCCAATCTTTTCTCCGTCGTGATAGATTGTAATATGCGCCGCATTTTTTGCTTCGGAAATGTCAACCGGGCCCTGTGCCTTCCCATCTTTTACATTTTCTAAAGAGAGTACCGGGCCTGTAAAATCTGTCTTTAACAGAAGCTGGTATGGCACATTGGTTTTCATACAGCGATAATGGATATTATATTCGCCCTCTTGGGTAAGCTTAATATAATTTTTCTCAAAAGAAATCGGTTCTTCGTTTAAGGTCGCCTCTGTAAATTCAAACCCTGCAGGCAACGCATAACTGGTAACAGAGTTGCAAAGCTTCGGCACGATTGTAAAGGAAAACAATCTTTCCGAAACATTTCCTCCTACATACATTACCACGTACTCGCCGGGTGTTTGAACGGTTCCTCCGGAAATGCTCTGCAGCCGTTCTCCGTTCAAATACACTTCCAAAGTTACACCTGTATCTGCTTTCACAGATACTGCTTGTTCGGTTATCATACCATCTGCTACGTTACTACGCACTGCCTGAGAAGCGGTTGCATTCACATAATATAAAAAGGAAGTCTCTTTGGAATCGTAATAGGTATTACCGGCTATATGTAACGGCATATCGGCCTGCGCTGCAAAAACAGGCATAGCCACCGCACACATAAAGACGAGAACCGCAAACAGTAAGCAAAGTTTTTTCATATTATGCACCTCTTACTGTCCCAGCACGAGCCGGTTGCGATTGCCCAAGTCATAGTATACCGCTTCTGCGCGGAACACATGGCTGCGGATCTCGCCCAGATCCATCTGTCCGAACTTATAATAGGGGCATTTATAGCTTGGTGTGTACTTCGTCTTGAGGGGATAGTTACCAAAGGTAACAATGATTGCGTTGCCAGTGCTGACCTTATTGTTAAGCTTTTGCAGCTCAGACGGGTAAATCAGCGGACGCACCTGGGTCTGGGTGGAAACATTGATGTCCCCTTCCTTGGAACCCAGGCCTGTAGAGGTAGAATTGGTTCTGACAGTCATGTTGCCGCACAGCTCCGAAAACTCCTTACAGGTACCGATATCATTGGAACCGATGAACATCTTCATAGCACAGTTGGACTTTACGATGTCCGCCACCTGCTCGCCGTAAACATTGTTAAGCTGAGAATAGCTCTGCACCACCATATTGAACCAGATCTTACGGGAACGGCCAACGGTGATCATCTTGTCAAATTTCTCGATCTTCGGCATATTACCAAACTCGTCCAAAATGAAGTAAACATTTCTGGGCAAGCTCAGATCTTCACGGGCGGAGGCCACCTTGATCAGCGCCTTATACATACACAGCACGAACACCGCCGCCAATCCATGACGGGTATCCTTTTCGTCGGGGATCTTCATAAACAACGCCGTAGGCCGCTCTGCAAACTGAGAAGCCACGATATCTGTGGCGCTGGTCAGTCCGCACAGACCACGGTCATTGAACATATTCAATTTATCAAAGGTAATGGACATATAGCTGGACATAGTCGCCTCAGCTGCGGAAAGCACCTGCCGGGACAGCGTTACTGCCTGGGACAAGGGGCTACGGCCCTTAAAGTAATCCTTCAGAGCCTGATAATTGTTCTCACTGTTTGCCAGTGCTTTATTCAAATTATAGAAATTAAACTTCTCCTTGGTCATACCAAGGGAGGGGTCCTCACTGTCTTCCAGCATTGCCAGACAGGTCGCCAGAATGATAGAACGAGCACCCTTTTCCCACAAGGGGTCTTTTTCATTTTCAATGGGACAAATGACGGAGATCAAGTCGTTCAGATCCTCGTACATTTCGTCATAGATCTTCTGCTTTGCAACAGAAACATCGTCATAGCAATGGGTAAGGTCAGCATAGGCTTTCCCCTGCCACTGGGCCCAGACCGCACCGTTTTCGGCCATGCCGTCCATCTGTTTCAGTTCCGGGTAGTCTGCCATAGAATCTCGGTGGACAACAATCCCCTTGCCGGCATGTACATATTCCTGATACATATCCCAAATTCCGCCCAAGGGATTCCAACGGCTGGAGGAATAGGTATCACGCAGATCCAGCAGCAGCACATCATAACCCCGTTCCTTCAGGTACTTGGAGTGCATGGCAAACAATTCACCCTTGGGGTCAGTCATAATCATACTGGAACCGCAATTGGTGGCACCTAAAAGCTGGATCATCGGGTTAATGAAGGTAGTTGTCTTACCGGAACCGGTAGCACCAATGATCAAAGAGTGGGCATTCGGCATAAAATTACACTGGAGTTTTCCTTTTTTATCGAGGATTGCACGCATGGGTACACCGTCGCGTTTTGCCTCGCCGGCATTATCATAATCAAATTGGTAGAAGAACTTATCCCGCTCTTTATCGGTCATAAAGCGGCTGTTCTCCAAAACGCCGTCAACCATAGCCTTTTCTGCTTTTCCACCAAAAAAGCTTCCGTTAAACAGGCCTCGCATATGACCGCCGCCCAGCCAGAATACAGCCCACAGGACCAAAACGATCATTCCGCCGGTCAGCCAGGTCGCCGGCTGCAGCAGATACATCGGATGCCACAGGAAAGGCTCGCCGCTTACCATAGCCCCAAGATTGGAGATAACAAGCCGGACTATATAGCCAATCGCCAGTATACCGATTGCCACGACCGCTATATTGATAGCCAGGAA
>JAFOBK010000261.1 GCA_017381835.1 Oscillospiraceae bacterium
ATGCTACCAAGGCTATGGCTGACTACTTCAAGGGCGTTCGCGACGAGTTCGTTGCTGACGGCACCCTGATGCCCAAGTCCATGGCTACCGATACTCAGTGCCTGACCTACCAGATCCCCGGCGGCATGCTGTCCAACCTGCTGAGCCAGCTGAAGCAGATGAACGCTCTGGATAAGTTCGACGAGGCTCTGATCGAGACTCCCAAGGTTCGTAAGGATCTGGGCTATCCTCCCCTGGTTACTCCCACCTCTCAGATGGTCGGCGTTCAGGCTGTTACCAACGTTCTGGTAGGCGAGCGCTACAAGAAGGTTTCCAAGGAAGTTAAGGCTTACTGCCGTGGCGAGTACGGCCGTACTCCCGCTCCCATCGACGAGGAAATCAAGGCTAAGATCCTGGGCGACGAGAAGCCCGTTGAAGGCCGTTACGCTGATACCCTGGCTCCCGTTGTTGAGTCCACCCGCGAGAAGCTGGGCGATCTGGCTAAGTCCGATGAGGATGTCCTGTCCTACATTGCATTCCCCAACCTGGCTGAAAAGTTCCTGGAGGACCGCAAGGCCAAGGAAGAGAACGTAGTTACCTACTCCATCGTTGAAGCTTAAGGAGGTAACCCTATGACTATGCTTACTGGTGCTATTGGCATCGGCGAAGCAGGCGTTTACGCATTGCTTGGCTACGGTATGGTTTTCTTCGGTCTGATCCTGCTGATGGTCGTTGTTATGATCATGGGTAAGGTCTTCACCGCTAAGAAGGCAACTCCCGCTGCCGCTCCCGCCGCTGCTCCTGCTGCTGCACCCGCTCCCGAAGCACCCGTTGCTCCCGGTGTTGCCGGTCAGCTGAAGACTTACGATGTTGAGCCCAAGACTTGCGCTATGCTGATGGCAATCGTTGCCGATAAGATGGGCAAGCCCCTGAACGAACTGCGTTTCATTTCCATCAAGGAGGTCAAATAAAGATGAAGTATAAGGTAACTCTGAACGGCAAGACCTACGAGATCGAGGTCGAGGCCGGTAAGGCTATGCTGCTGGACGAGTACGAGGCTATTGTTCCCTCCGCTCCCGCTCCCGTAGCTGCAGCTCCTGTTGCTGCTCCTGCTGCTGCTCCCGCAGCCGCTCCCGCTCCCGCTGCTGTTTCCGTTGCTGCCGGCGAGTCCGTCACCGCTCCCATGCCCGGCACCATTCTGAAGGTCAATGTTCAGAACGGTCAGGCTGTTAAGGAAGGCGATGTTCTGTGCGTTCTGGAAGCAATGAAGATGGAGAACGAAATCATGGCTCCCAAGGCCGGCACTGTTGCTCAGGTCGTTGCTTCTAAGGGTGCTTCCGTCAACACCGGTGATGTCCTGGTTGTTATCGCTTAAGGAGGGCACTCCATGAGTATTTCTGTTGGTGAAATTCTGCTGAACCTGTGGAACAAGTCCGGTTTCGCAGCTCTGTCCATGGGCTTCATGGACGGCGGCTGGCAGAACCTGGTGATGATCGCCATCGCCTGCGTACTGCTGTACCTGGGTATTGTGAAGCAGTTTGAGCCCCTGCTGATGGTCGGTATCGCATTCGGCTGTCTGCTGTCTAACCTGCCCATGGGCGGCCTGTACCACCAGGAGCTGTGGGATGCATTCATGACCCCCGGTACTGATGCATACCACTCCTACGGCGCAATCCTGCGTGACGGTGGTCTGATCGACTTCTTCTACATCGGCGTTAAGACATCCATTTATCCCTGTCTGATTTTCATGGGCGTTGGCGCTATGACCGACTTCGGTCCTCTGATCTCCAACCCCAAGTCCCTGCTGCTGGGCGCTGCTGCACAGCTGGGCGTTTTCGTAGCTTTCTTCGGCGGCATCCTGCTGGGCTTCACCGGCCCCGAGGCTGCTTCCATCGGCATCATCGGTGGTGCTGACGGCCCCACCGCTATCTTCCTGACCACCAAGCTGGCTCCCCACCTGCTGGGCGCTATCGCTGTGGCAGCATATTCCTACATGGCTCTGATTCCTCTGATTCAGCCCCCCATTATGAATCTGATGTCCACTCCCGAGCAGCGTAAGATCAAGATGGTTCAGACCCGTCCTGTTTCCCAGGCCGAGAAGATCATCTTCCCCATCGTGGTTACCATTTTCGTGGCTCTGCTGATGCCCGACACCGCTCCCCTGATCGGCTGCCTGATGCTGGGCAACCTGGCTAAGGAGACCGGCGTTACCGCTCGTCTTTCCGACACCATGCAGAATGCGCTGATGAACATCGTCACCATCCTGCTGTCCACCTCCGTCGGTGCTACCATGGTTGGTTCCACCTTCCTGACCCTGCAGACCATCAAGATCGTTGTTCTGGGTGTTGTTGCATTTGGCATCTCCACCGCAGGCGGCATGCTGGGCGGCTTGGTCATGTGCAAGCTGACCGGCGGCAAGGTCAATCCTCTGATTGGTTCTGCCGGTGTTTCCGCTGTTCCCATGGCTGCTCGTGTTTCCAACATGGTCGGTCAGAAGAACAATCCCTCCAACTTCCTGCTGATGCACGCTATGGGCCCCAACGTGGCCGGCGTTATCGGCTCCGCTATCGCAGCTGGCTTCCTGCTCAGCGTTTTCGGCGGCTAAGCGTATTGCCAATCCCCTCTGCCATAAGGCAGAGGGGATTATGCACTTTTTAAGAACAAACGTGGCAGGAAGTTAGCGTAAGCTGGCTTCCTGCTGTCTGTCTTCGGCGGCTAAGCCGGGTTGCCCCGGCGGGCAATTCGTGACGAACCTGGTCGGTAAACGATAGACCATTGGGTGAGTATTATGGAATGATTGCCTCCGGCAATCATAGTCATTTATGATTCGCTGCGCGGAGCACCACGCTCGGTATCGTTTCTGCTGTCATTATTAACACCCCACTCTTCTGAGTGGGGTGTCTTTTTGTAGGGGAGGGTCTTGACCCTCCCGCTTATTCTTCCGGCAGTTTGTTCACGGAGTGTTCAAAGAATCGTATTGTAATTCCTCTCAAATTTTGATATGATAAGGAAAATCCTGAAAGGAGATTACTATGAAGCGTATTTTTGCATTGCTGTTGGTCCTTGCCCTTCTGCTGGCCGGCTGCGGCAAGCAGGAACCTGCTCCCGAAGCAGCACCTGCCACAGAACCTACCGCTGCTCCTACCACGGAAGCCACTGAACCCACCACTGAGGCAACCGAACCTCCCACAGAGGAACCCACCGAGGCAATTATTTATCGCAATCCTCTCACCGGCGAAGTGCTGGAAGTACCTTTTGAAGGCCAGATCACCGCTGTTGTTTTCAATAACCATAAAAAATGTCTGCCCCAGCACGGTCAGACAGACGCGGATATTTTCTATGAAGTAGAAGTGGAAGGCAGCATCACCAGATGCCTGGGCTTGTTCACCGACCTGGAAGACGCCGAGAAAATCGGCCCCGTCCGCAGCGTCCGTACTTATTTCAATATTCTCTCCCGTGCCGTGCAGGCTCCCATCATTCACTGCGGCGGTTCCACCTATGCCCGTGACGGCTACGTAGACTATGCAAAGACCCAGCTTCCCAACTGGCAGCATGTGGATGCCAATGCAAGCTCCGGTTTCTATCGTGACCAGGCCCGCAAGGCCCAGGGTTATGCCCATGAGCATACGCTGTTCACCGACGGTGAAAGACTGCTGGAAGTTCTGAAAAACAAGGGTTTTGATACCCCCGCAAAGACCCCCGATGCCCTGCTGCAGTTTACCGAAGAACCCCAGCTGAACGGTGAAACAGCCACCTCCCTGACTCTGAAGTTTAAGGGCAGCAAGCTCACTACTTTTGCATATGACCAGGAAACCGGTCTTTACAATGCATCCCAGTATGGCGATGAATGGGTAGACGGCAACACCGGTGAAGCAATTTCCTTCCGGAATGTGATTGCTCTGTATGCTGATCAGGCCCAGTCTGTTGCCGGCAGCGCCCGCCAGTTCTATGATCTCATCGGCAGCGGCGATGGTCACTTTGTTTGCGACGGTCAGATCATTCCCATTAAGTGGCACCATGAATCCTATGAAGAACCCTTCCAGTACACTCTGGAGGACGGCTCTCCTCTGTATTTGGGTGTTGGCAGAACCTATATCGCCATCTTGGGCGGTAATCCCATCTCTTACGAATAAACCCCGTAAAAAACCCCCGAACCATTGGTTCGGGGGTTCTTTTTATTTCAGTCGTTTTTCCAAAGTGTAGGAATTTAAGGATGTCAGATGTACCCGGGAAAGACCGTATTCCGCCGTCAGCACAAAGGCTTTGGGCAGATCGTCGCAGGGGATCACCAGACCCTCTTTTTCCGCATGGTTCAGAAATTCCACTGTCTTTTTGGAGTAGGTGGTGTTGTCCAGATCAAAAATACCAATGATGGAGGTATCTCTTACCGCCATATCATTACCGATGGACAAATACACACAATCACTCCTTCACATAGAAACAATCTTCCTCCCATTTGGAAGGATTTCCCTCAATATAATTCCAAATCTTCAAATATCCCGCCTCATCCCGAATCACATGATCGTGAAACAGTTTTTGCCAAATTGAAGAACCAATTCTCTTGCTCACGTATCCTTTCATTTGCTGTATTACAATAGAAATTGTAGGGGCGAGCATTGCTCGTCCGTTTTCATCCGTGCGAATCTGTAACAGCAAGTGAATATGATTTGGCATAATGACATAGTTATCCACAGAAATTGCAGGATAGACGGTTTGGATATTGGAAATTGCTTCTTCTACAATTCTCCCATAAGGGGATAAGCATACCTTTTCCGGACGAGCAATGCTCGCCCCTACATGCTCCCAAAATAACGTTTCTTTATTTTTGGTACATATGGTAATAAAGTATGCATTTGGCTGACTATAATCATAATTTTTCAGCCGATTTGGTTTTCTTTTTGGGAATTCCATTACTTAAACTTCTGAGACTGCATAACGGCAAGTTCATCACAGCGGTTATTTTTGGGATTATCCGCATGACCTTTGACCCAATGGTAATTCAGCTTATGCACCATGGTTAAGTCAAGGAGGGTTTCCCAAAGATCGGGATTTAAGGCCGGTTTTTTATCGGACTTGATCCAGCCCTTTTTCCGCCAGCCCCAGGCCCAACCTTTTTGGAGCGCATCGATCACATATTTGGAGTCAGAGTAAAGCTCTACCATGCAAGGCTCTTTCAGTGCCTGCAGACCCTTGATCACAGCGGTCAGCTCCATTCGGTTGTTGGTGGTATTGGCCTCTCCGCCGGAAAGTTCCTTTTCTACACCCTTATACTCCAAAATTGCGCCCCAGCCGCCGGGGCCCGGATTACCGCTGCAGGCCCCGTCGGTATAAAGGGTTATGGTTTTCATTCGGTTTCCTCGGTCTTTGCCACGCGCTGGACAGCCATCAGCTGGTTGCCCTCTTCAATACGCATGACGATAACACCCTGGACATCGCGCTTGTAAATGTTGATGTCGGATGCGGGCACACGGATGATGACACCGCCGTTTTCAATGAGCATCACATCGTCACCCTCGGCAACCAGGCAGCAGCCGGCAACCTTACCGGTCTTGGGTGTGATGTTGTAGTTCTTCAGACCCTTACCGCCGCGCTGCTGAGGAATCTTCTCACCATCGGGGCCGGTACGCAGATATTCGGGAAGCTCAGTACGCTTACCGAAGCCATTTTCTGTAACGGTAAGCAGCGTGGTGCCTTCCTCGGCCTTTTCCGCGCCGATCACATAGTCACCGTCACCCAGCAGGATACCGCGGACACCGGCGGCATCACGACCCATGGGACGGGCATCGTTTTCATTGAAACAGATGGCCATACCATCAGCGGTAGCCAGGATAATATTATCGTTGCCGTTTGTGCGGATTACGTTGATCAGCTGATCACCCTCGTCCAGGGTGATGGCACGGATACCGGTTTTACGGCGGGTATTGAGAGCGATGAAGGGAATACGCTTCACAGTACCCTTCCGGGTGACCATCATCAGGTATTCATTTTCGTCAAACTCACGGGTAATCACCATAGCGGTGACATTTTCACCGGGCTCCAGAGGCAGGACGTTCACCATAGCGGTGCCGCGGGCAGTTCTGCCGGCCTCGGGGATCTGATAGCCCTTTCTGTGGTGGACACGACCCATATCCGTAAAGAACAGCATATGGTCATGGGTGGATGCCACATTCAGACTCTTCACGAAGTCCTCTTCCTTCAGATTCTGTGCGTTGACGCCACGGCCGCCTCTGGACTGAGTACGGTAGGTATCCACGGGCATGCGCTTGATGTAGCCCTGGTTGGAAATGGTGAAGGCGCAGGTCTCCTCCTCGATCAGGTCTTCGATATCGATCTCGTCCTCGATTTCCTGGATCTCGGTCTTGCGCTTGTCGCCGAACTTATCCCGGATCGCGATCAGCTCATCTCTGAGAACACCCTTCAGCTTTTCGGGATCGGCCAGCAGTTCGTTGTAGTAGCGGATGCGCTCCTGCAGTTCATTGAACTCAGCCTGGAGCTTTTCTCTGTCAAGACCCTGCAGAGCCTTCAGACGCATATCGAGAATTGCCTGGGCCTGGACATCGTCCAAACCAAAGCGCTCGCACAGCTTCTCCTTGGCATCGTCATAGGCAGAGCGGATGATCCGGATAACTTCATCGATATTATCCTGGGCGATCAGCAGACCTTCCAGCAAATGGGCACGCTCCATAGCCTTACGCAGATCGTACTTGGTTCTGCGGGTCAGCACTTCCATCTGAAAGTTCAGGTACTCGTCGATGATCTGACGCAGGCTCAGAATTCTGGGCTGCTTCTGATCGTCCACCAGTGCCAGCATAATAATGGAGAAGTTGGACTGCAGCGCAGTCTGCTTGAACAGGTTATTCAGCACAACCTGGGGATTGGCATCCTTCTTCAGCTCGATGACCATACGCATACCGTTGCGGTCAGTCTCATCCCGGAGGTCGGAGACACCTTCTAAGCGCTTGTCCTTCACCTGCTCGGCGATGGTCTTAATCAGCTGACGCTTATTGACCTGGTAGGGCAGTTCGGTAACAATGATACGGACTCTGTCCTTGCCGAATTCTTCAAATTCGGTGCGGGCTCTCACAACCACCTTGCCGCGGCCGGTGGCATAGGCGGCACGGATGCCGGATCTGCCCATAATGATACCGCCGGTGGGGAAGTCAGGGCCGGTCACATGCTCCATCAGGTCAAGCATGGAGGCCTCGGGATCATCCAGTACGCAAACGCAGGCATTGATGACCTCGGTCAGATTATGAGGGGGGATATTGGTAGCCATACCGACTGCGATACCGGAGGAACCGTTTACCAGCAGGTTGGGGAAACGGCTGGGGAGAACTCTGGGTTCCTTACGGCTTTCGTCGAAGTTGGGATCCCAGTTGATGGTCTCCTTATCGATATCCCGCAGCATCTCATTGGAGAGCTTACTGAGTCTTGCTTCGGTATAACGGTAAGCTGCAGCGGGGTCGCCGTCCACGGAGCCGAAGTTACCGTGGCCGTCTACCAGCATATAACGCATGGAGAAGTTCTGAGCAAGGCGCACCATGGCATCGTAAACAGATGCGTCACCATGGGGATGGTACTTACCCAGCACGTCACCGACGCAGGTTGCGGATTTCTTAAAGGGCTTGTCGGAAGTCAGACCGCTCTCGTACATGGTGTAGAGAATTCTGCGGTGAACAGGCTTCAGACCGTCACGAACGTCAGGAAGGGCACGGCCAACGATGACACTCATGGCGTATTCAATATAGGAACGCTCCATTTCTTCCACCAGGTTGGATGTGGTAATCACCTGGTCCGGGAAACGGATATCCTCGGGTTTATAACTGCGATTATGTGCCAATGTGTGTCACCTCCTTAGATGTCAATATTGATTGCGTATCTTGCGTTGCGCTCGATCCATTCCTTACGGGGCTCTACCTGCTCACCCATGAGCACGGTAAAGATCTCGTCAGCAAGGCGGGCATCTTCCAAAGTAATCCGGCGCAGGGTACGCTTCTCGGGATCCATAGTGGTCTCCCACAGTTCGTGGGGGTCCATCTCACCAAGACCCTTAAAGCGGGAGATATCTACCTTTGCGTTGCTATCACCGCGCATTTCAGCGGAAACGCGATCTCTCTCTTCATCGGAGTAAGCAACACGCTCGGTCTTACCTCTCTTAATCTTATAAAGAGGAGGCACAGCAGAGTAAACAAAACCGTTTTCGATCATAGGCCGCATATAGCGGAAGAAGAAGGTCAGCAGCAGGGTACGGATATGAGCGCCGTCCACGTCCGCATCGGACATGATAACTACCTTGTGATAGCGCAGCTTTTCAATATCAAAGTCCTCACCGATACCGCCGCCCAGGGCTACGATCAGAGGGCTGAGCTTATCGTTGCCGTAGACCTTATCCACTCTTGCTTTCTCCACGTTCAGCATCTTACCCCACATAGCCAGGATTGCCTGGAAGCGGGAGTCTCTGCCCTGGATGGCAGAGCCGGCAGCGGAGTCACCCTCGACGATGTACAGTTCGCACAGGGAGGGATCTTTTTCGTTGCAGTCCTGGAGCTTATCGGGCATACCGCCGGATTCCAGGCCGGTCTTGCGGCGGGCATTTTCTCTTGCCTTTCTGGCTGCTTCTCTTGCCCGGTTGGCCATCATAGCCTTTTCCAGGATGATCTTGGCGGTCTGAGGATGCTCCTCAAAGTAGGTAGTCAGCTGGTCATTGACGATCTGGTCAACCAAGGTACGGATATAGGCATTGCCCAGTTTTGCCTTGGTCTGGCCTTCAAACTGAGCATCGGTCAGCTTGACGGAGATGATGGCAGTGATACCTTCACGGCAGTCCTCACCGGAAACCTTGTCATCGCCCTTGATAATGCCGTTCTTCGCACCGTAGGCATTCAGAACTCTGGTCAGTGCGGTCTTGAAACCGGTCTCATGCATACCGCCCTCGGGGGTACGAACATCATTGGCAAAGGACTGGATGGACTCATTGTAGCCATCATTATACTGGACAGCGATTTCCGCGGATGCATCACCCTTCATACCCTGCATATAGATCACATCCTGGTGGATGACGGTCTTATGCCGGTTGGTCCAGGTAGCAAACTCCCGGATACCACCCTCATAGCACATGGTCTGGGTCTTGGGTTCTGCCTCACGGTTGTCGGAAATGGTGATGGAAAGGCCTGCATTCAGGAAGGCTTCCTCACGCATACGGTCCCGCAGGGTCTCATAGGAATAAATGCAGTCATCGAACATCTCGGGGTCGGGCTGGAAGGTGACCTCGGTACCGTTCTTATCGGTATTGCCCACGATGGTCATAGGCTGGGTGATATTGCCCCGGGCAAACTTCATTTCGTGGATCTTGCCGTTCTTATAAACTCTTGCGGTCAGAGATTCAGACAGCGCGTTAACAACGGACGCACCGACACCGTGCAGACCGCCGGAAACCTTATAACCGCCGCCGCCGAACTTACCGCCGGCATGCAGCACAGTAAAGACAACTTCCAGGGCAGGCTTACCGGTCTGGGGCTGGATATCCACAGGGATACCACGGCCGTCGTCGGTAACGGTGATGGAGTTGCCGGGGTTAATGGTCACGGTGATGTGCTTACAGTAACCTGCCAGGGCTTCATCGATGGAGTTATCCACGATTTCGTACACCAGATGGTGCAGACCGCTGGTGGAGGTAGAACCGATATACATACCGGGACGCTTGCGGACAGCTTCCAGGCCTTCCAGAACCTGAATCTGCGATCCGCCGTATTCTTCTAAAACTTTCTCGTCAGACATAAATACCTCCTGGGTATTCTCACTTTTCGTATTTGCGTGTAGGGGCGGCCATTGGCCGTCCGTTACAGCATTCATTCATTTCTATATCAGCGGACGAGCAATGCTCGCCCCTACAATTTTGCATTCAGGTTATCTGATAACCTGTCCTCTCTCAATTTCGATGGTCTTGCCCAGTTTTGTAAATCTTCCGGGCTCGCAGCAGGTGATGAACACCTGGCCTTCTGTGATCTGATTCAGCACAAAGTCCTGCCGGCCTGCATCCAGTTCCGACAGCACATCATCCAGCAGCAGAATGGGAAGTTCGCCGGATTCTTTCTTCATCAGTTCTCTCTGAGCAAGCTTCAGGCTGATGGTAGCCGTCCGTACCTGACCCTGAGAACCGAAGGACTTGATGGACATATCGTTTAAGGTGATATCAAAATCATCCTTGTGTGGGCCGGTGAGGCACTGGGCAGATTCCAGTTCCGCCCGATAGTGGCTTTCCAGGTGGTCCAGGAGCTGCTGCTCCAGCTGGGAAACCGGTGCGAAGGGATCGTTCACCGTAGAAACCGTGTGATACTGCAGCCGGAAATTTTCCCGTCCGCCGGAGAAGGTCTCATGGAACACTTTTGCTTCTCTGCCAAGGCCTTCATAGAATCTGGCCCGATAAGAGATCAGCAGTGCGCCCACCTGGCAGAGCCGGGCATTGTACTCCGGCAGAATTTCCAAAAGACCCGGATTTTCATAACGGTCTTTGAGAATCCGGTTTTTGTGCTCCAAAATCCGGTTATACTCGGTTAAAGCCGCTTCATAATTGGGCCGCAGCTGGGAAAGGGCATTGTCACCCAGTTTCCGCCGCATGGCGGCGCCGGTTTTCAGGATCATCAGATCCTCCGGGCAGAACAGCACTGTCTGCAGCATGCCGGAAATATCCGCGGCGGTCTTTTTCTTCACGCCGTTGCGGTAAAGCTGACGGGGACGGGAAGCGGGAAACAGCACCCAGCGGATGGTCTGACACCGTTCCTGGCTGCACATTTTACCTTCCAAATCCGCAAAATCCGCACCAAGCCGCACCAGCTCCGCGCTTTTTTGGGTACGGAATGCCTTGCCGGAGCCAAGATAGGCAATGGCTTCCAGGAGATTGGTCTTTCCCTGGGCATTCTGACCCTCTATTAAGTTGACACCCTGGTCAAATTCCAGGGATGCTTCCTGGTAATTGCGGAAATTCCGCAGCGTGATATCACAAAGGTGCATGGACGGTAATCACATAGGTATCGCCGTTGAAGCTGAACTTATCGCCGGGATACAGCTTCTTGCCACGCATAGTACAGACTTCGCCGTTGACCAGCACATCGCCTTCCTGGATGACAGTCTTAGCCATACCGCCGGATTCCACGGCATTGGCATACTTAAGAGCAGCATCCAGCTTAATAAACTCCGTTCCGATATTCACGGGAATGGAATTATCTCTTTTCTTAACAACTACTTTCATAGTACTCTCCTAATATTTTGTTAGGTATTGTTTTTTGCGTCATTGCGAGGGCGCTTGCGCCCGCGGGACCAAAGGGAATACCTTTAGGTGCAATCTCCTTCTAAAGATGGGGATTCCCACGTCGGCCTATGGCCTCCTCGGAATGACGTGACTAATTTTAGTTTGTTTTAATACGAACAGGCAGAACCATATAAGCAAAGTCGTGCTTGTCATCCACGGGGGTAAAGACGATGGGGCTCAGGCCATTGGTCAGCTCCATGACAACTTCCTCGCTGGGAATGACCCGCAGAGCGTCGGCAAGATACCGGACATTGAAGCCGATTTCCAGCTCTTTGCCGTCGCCGGCAATAGCACAGCGGTCTTCCGCAGCACCAATGGTGGTATTTGTCCGCATCAGAAGGACATTATCGGAAAATACGCAGCGGACAGGGCTCTTGTACTTTTCAGAAACGATCAGACCCACGCGCTCGATAGAAGAAGCCAGGTCACCAACATGAGCAGTCAGCTTCACGGGGCAGTTGGTGGGAACCACTCTTCTCCAATCCAGGAATTCGCCCTCCAGCAGGCGGCAGATCAGAGTTGCGCTGCCCATCTGGAACAGAATGTGCTTGCTGCCCAGAGTGAAGTTTACGAATTCTTCGCTGTCCTGCAGGATCTTTTCCACTTCCTTCAGACCCTGGGCGGGTACAACAAAGGAAAGGGTACGGCCGGTGGTCTCTTCGCAGTGGTAAGTTCTTCTTGCCAGGCGGAAACCGTCAACGGCAATAGCGGAAACGGTATCGTCAGCAACTTCAAATTTCACACCGGTATGGATAGGTCTGCCCTGATTTTCGGATACGGCGAAAATGGTGCTGCCGATCAGCTCTTTCATAGCAGACTGAGGAATACGGATGGGACGGCCTTCGCCAACATCGGGAAGTTCCGGATAATCATCTGCATTTTCAGCAGAGATGGTAAAGCTGGCATAGCCTGCACGGATGGAGACTTTGTAGTTCTCATCCACCACAACGGTGACAGGACCTTCGGGCAGTCTGCGGATGATATCACCGAAGAGCTTTGCAGGCAGAATGCACTCGCCGATGTCGGTGACTTCTGCCTCGATCTCGTAGGTAATGGCAGTTTCCATATTATAACCGGTCAGGCTCAGGTTGCCGTGAGCCCGGCAGAGGATGCCTTCAATGGCACTCAGAGCGCTCTTCTGGGCGACGGTACGGCCGGTGATATTCAGGCCTGCTACCAGCATGCTTTTTTCACAGGTAAAACGCATAGATAAAACCCCTTTTTGATAATTTAAATATAAATATATATAAATAGATATTTATTTGTAGAAGTAACAGCAGTAGGGAAAATTTATGTGGAAAAGTGGAATTTCCCTTAGAGCCGCAACGACTTTTTCTCCACATCCCTAATGTGGAAAAAGGAAGGTTTTCCACATATGCTGTGGAAGAAAAGTTTGCTAAAGTTTAATCCACAGAAATTCTTTCCACATTCCACAACCCCTGTGGATAAGTGGGGATGCCCCCACAGGCAATTCGTGACGAACCTGGTCTATTGTTGTTAGACCATTGGGTGGTCAGCTCGGTCTCGTTACCTTTCACGTCATTGCGAGGCCAGTTCATAAACTGGCCGTGGCAATCTCCTTCGAAAGATGGGGATTCCCACGTCGGCCTACGGCCTCCTCGGAATGACATGAATATCAAAGACAAGAATTAATATTTGCCGTAATATCCCGGATGTTGTCTTGCAGCTGCTGATCGCCGTTTTTCAGGGCAACTTCCACCTTACGGATGCCGTAAAGGATGGTGGAGTGGTCGCGGTTGAATTCCTTGCCGATATCGGGAAGGCTGAGATTGGTCAGCCTTCGGATCAGGTAAGTGGCGATCTGGCGAGCTTCCGCGGTACCCTTGTTCTTCAGAGTGCCTCTGAGCACGTCCTCTTCGATGGAATAGAATTTGCAGACCTGGGTGATGATCAGGCTGGGAGTGGGCAGCGCATTGCCCTCTGACTTAAACATATCGGAGATGGCTCTGGAAACATTGGGAAGATCCAGGGGCATATTGTTCAGGTCACGGTAAGCCATGATCTTCTTAACAGTGCCTTCAATCTGACGGACATTGCTGGTGACATTCACGGCAATGTAGTTGCAGACTTCATCATTCAAATCCAGACCCAGGGAGTAGGCCTTGTTCTTGATGATGGCCATACGGGTTTCATAGTCCGGCGGCTGAATATCCGCAAGCAGACCCCATTCAAAACGGGTTTTCAGACGGTCTTCCAGAGTGACCATGTCGCTGGGCTTCCGGTCGGATGTCATGACGATCTGCTTATGCTCTTCATAGAGCTTATTGAAGGTATGGAAGAATTCCTCCTGGGTGGATTCCTTACCGGCGATGAACTGAATATCATCGATCAGGAACAAATCGGCTTCCCGATACTTACTGCGGAACTCAATGTTTTTACCGCTCTTAATGGCGTCGATCAGTTCGTTGGTAAACTGGTCGCCTTTGATATACACGATATTGGCATCGGGATTATGCTTACGGATGCCGTTGGCGATTGCATACAGCAGGTGGGTCTTACCAACACCGGCAGGACCGTAGATAAACAGGGGGTTGTACACATAACCGGGGTTATTGGTGACAGCGATGGCGGCACCGTGGGCAAACCGGTTGGAGGGACCAACCACGAAGTTCTCAAAGAGAACTGGGGATTGAAGTCCATGGTGGTTTTCTGCTTACCGTGGGACTTATAGGCAGCCAGTTCTTCGTCACCGAAGACGATGAGCTTGGCGTCAGAATTGAAGATCTCTTTCAGGGCATCCTGAATATAGGAAGCGCAGCGGCGGCGGATATAGTCACGGCGGAAATCAGAAGCGGAATAGAGGATCAGATGCTCTTCATTGAGCTCTACAACCTCTGCATCATCGAACCATGCGGAGATTGTGACAGAACCCAGACGCTCCTCCATATGCAGCAAAACTTTAGCCCAGACATAGGCGGATGAAAACATAAAAGCGGTACTCCTTTCTCTGTAAAAAACCGGAGTTTTCAAAGATAAAAAACTGATTTTTTCGGCATTTTCTCAACTTAAATTCTAACATATTACTGTGGAAAAAACAAGGTATTTTTTGCGTTATACAATATAAATAACAATTGACAGTTGAAAGTGTAAAGTGGAAAGTTATGGAGTCGGCTATGCCGACAAATAAAAAGCATCGCCGCAGGCGATACCATAACTTTCAATTTTCAACTATCAACTGTCAATTAAAAAAGGAACTGCATTTGCAGTTCCTTTTGATTAGGTTGTCTTTATGAACTTCTCCCGGCATTTGGGACAGGTGATGGAGATCTTACCCTTGCCCTTGGGTACTCTCACCTGCTGATGGCACCGGGGACAATTGTAATAACGGTGATCCTTGTCTTTTACTTTCTGGAAAAAGAGGAGAAATTTTCTGTTCTCTTCATAACGCTTATAAATATTTCTGGAGAGGGTGCGGATAATAGCGATGATCATAAACGCATAGGCAATGGCCGTGAAGATCATCTTGATCAAAGCACCGGGAAACAGAGCAGCCAGCACGGAGAAACCAAGACCCGTGCAGAGAATGGCCATATTCAGTTTATCGGTGCCATAGCGGCCCTGCATAAAATGCTGCATTCCGGTGCGCAGCTTATAGCCTACATTTCTCAGCCAGTTTCCAAATCCGTTCATATAAATGCTCCTTGGGATGGTATCTTAACTATATTATAGTCAAACAACTAAGAAATTCAACCTTCAAATGTTATATTTAACGGATTGTTCAAATACCCAATAAAAAAGAAAAGTGTCATTGCGAAACCAGTCCGCAGACTGGTTGTGGCAATCTCCTTCTTATGAGGGGATTCCCACGCCAGCGTGAGCACTGGCTCGGAATGACACTTAAAAATTTTTATTCAGCTACCAGCTTGAATGCGCCGTATGCACCGGCATCATTGCCCAAAGTTGCCAGACGGAACTCGGTATCCTGGCAAGCGTGATAACCCCACTTGGCAAAGTGACGCTTTACACCATCCAGCAGAGGCTGACCTGCACGGCTGACACCGCCGCCCAGAACCACCACTTCCGGGTTCACCACACAGCAGATGTTGGCAATAAACTCGCCCATATAGGCGTAAACCTGCTCCAGCACGTCCTGAGCCAGCTTGTCGCCGCCATTTGCTGCGTCGAATACATCCTTAGCCATGATTTTCTCAACGCTGCGCAGAGGAGAAGGAACATCGCTTTCTGCCAGTGCCAGACGGGTCAGTCTGGAAATACCGGTAGCGGAGCAATACTGTTCCACACAGCCGCTTTTGCCGCAGCCGCACTTGGCAGTTTCATTACGGTTGAGAACCATATGACCGATCTCGCCGGCAGCGCCGGAGAAGCCGTGAACGGGCTTGCCGTCAATGATAATGCCGCCGCCGACACCGGTACCCAGGGTAACCAGCACCACGGACTTATAGCCCTGACCGCCGCCCTTCCAGCATTCGCCCAAAGCAGCAACGGTTGCATCGTTACCGGCGACCACGGGCATATTCAGCAGAGGCTCCAGGGCTTCCTTGACACTGAAGTGGCCCCAACCCAGGTTATCGCAGCCGGCTACAATGCCCTTGTTGTTGACCGCACCGGGAACACCGATGCCCACACCGATGATATCCTCGCGGCTGATCTTCTTTTCTTCCATGTACTTAATTACAGCGGCAGCAATATCCGGCAGAATGTATTTGCCGTCTTCCGCGGTATTTGTGGGGATTTCCCACTTGTCCAGCATGGTGCCGGCTTCGTCGAAGTAAGCCAGCTTGACGGTAGTACCGCCTAAATCAACACCAAATCCAAACTTCATAAGAGTGTCCTCCTAATCTTTTTCCATGATATAGTTTATCACAGGAAAAACAAAAAATCCACCCAGAAAATTGTCACCTTATGAAATTCCCCAAAAGACGAAAATAGCGCAAAAAGTCCCGATACTTCCGGTATCGGGACTTTTTTATGTAATTATTCCAGGTCTTCGATTACAATATCGTCGGCTGTGATAACCTGCTCTCCCTGCTTCTCATAAGGTTCTTCAGAAATAACTTCTTCCTGAGGCAGTTCTTCCGGCTGAGCGGATACCGGTTCTTTCACATAAACCTCGTCCAAAACTTTTTTCGGCACCAGCTTATGGAGCATTTCATTGACCCGATCGCCGAAGCGGCAGTCACCGTTGCGGTTGAAGAGCACAGCGGTCAGCAGGAACATCAGCACATAGATGATCAGCGCGCAGATGGCCTGACCCTTTACAGCCTGAAAAGCTACATCCGCCATAGTCATCAAATCGTAATCGGGGAATTTACCCACTTTTACATAAGCGATGATGGTCAGAACCAGACCGGTGGGAATCATCAGAATGCCCGCCAGCCGCTGGGTCACATTCCAGGCGATCACGCTGCCCATACCGAAATAAGTGCGGAAACCGGCTTTCCGGTTAGCTTCCTTGGGAGGAATCAGAAAATAGATAATGCCCAAAACGAGAATACAGATGGGGCCAAGGCGCACTGCCAGGGAAACCAGCCACTGAATCCAGCCCATCAGCGTATCCAATTTGGGGATATACTTCTCCAATGAGAAGTTATTCAGCAACTCCGTGATTTTCTCCATAGCGGGGGCTCCTTATTTTTCTTCCAGAATGGTGTTGATCTCGTGAATAAAGCTCTGTACGTCCTGGAAACGGCGATAGACAGAGGCAAAGCGGATATAGGCAACTTCATCCAAGGGTTTAATGCGGGCCAGTACCATTTCACCCAGCTTGTCGGTGGTGACTTCCCGCTCCAGGGTGTTCTGCACTGCCTGCTCAATTTCGGTGGTGATCCGATCCAGGTCGGAAATATCCACCTGGCGCTTGTCAAAGGCGCGAACCATGGAATTGAGGATCTTGTTGCGGTCAAAATTCTGACGGGTGCCGTCACGCTTAACGACGATAATGGGCAGACTCTCCACGATTTCATAAGTGGTGAACCGGCGCTGACATTTCAGACATTCGCGGCGGCGGCGAATGCTCAGACCGTCTTCAGAATGGCGGGAATCGACGACCTTGCTTTCCTGATCGCCGCAGAAGGGGCATTTCATGAGGCATACCTCCCGTATCATAATAATCTATTATATCAACAGTTTTTATACATGTCCAGTATTTTTTATGTTTACCTGATTTCTGTTGCAAATTATGAAAACATCCGCTAAAATAGAGAAAACTTCCCTGGGAGGGATCATAATGATGGAAAAACGGAAAGAACTGCTTTTGTATGCCGGATGGATTTGCTTATACATTCTGTGTGTCGGTCTGGGTACAGTGGGAAATATGGAAGGCGTGGGAAAAGTGTTTTTTGTACTCACTTCCCTGATCTTTTTCCTGCCCGGTGCCTGGCTGCTTGGTATGGGCATCAAGAACAAAAATAGAAAAACTGTTCTTCGGGTGCGGATCATCGCCATCTGCTCCCTGGCGCTGACGGTGATTGTATTCTGCGCCAATGTGGCAGCTGCTGCGGCAGGTGCGGTCAGCCCCTTTCTCAATGACCTGCTGAATCTGGTGTCGGCTCCTATGTTCTGCAGCCAGTACTGGATTCTGAGCCTGTTCTGCTGGGCCTGCCTGCTGAGCGCCAGCTTTGTAAAAAAAGTTGAAAGTTGAAAGTGTAAAATGGAAAATTCTTGAATTGCTTGGTGATCATAGCAATAGGTCGGCAAAGCCGACACGATAACTTTCAATTTTTAACTTTTCATTTTCAATTAAAAAGGAGAGGTTATCATAACCTCTCCTTTTATTTTTAGATTTCCTTATACATGGCGCAGGCGTCATCCTTGCGCACATTGTCGGCAACTACCAGCACTTCCACAGCGATGGTTCTGGGACCCATGGCGATCTCCAGCTTGTCGCCTACCTTCACATCATAGCTGGCCTTTACCACACGGCCATTGACGCTGATGCGGCCGTTGTCGCAGGCCTCATTGGCCACGGTGCGGCGCTTGATCAGACGGGATACTTTCAGATATTTATCAAGTCTCATAATTTCACTTAGCAATGGTGTCTTTCAGAGCCTTGCTGGGCTTGAAAGCAGGGGCCTTGGAAGCGGGAATTTCGATGGCTTCCTTCGTACGGGGATTGCGGCCGACTCTGGCTTCACGCTCTTTCACTTCGAAAATACCGAAGCCGGAGATCTGTACCTTTTCGCCCTTCATCAGCTGGGCGGTAATGGTCTCAAAAGTCGCGCTGACGACGCGCTCGGCATCCTTCTTGGTAATACCGCTTTTCTCAGCTACCACGGCAACCAATTCGGTTTTATTCATGAAAACTACCTCTTTTCTGTGTTTGGGATATTAAACTACCATATTATGTGGAAAATTGCAATATATTTTTTGGGAAAAGATACGAAAAACCACGTCATTCCGAGGGCCGCAGGCTCGTGGGAATCCCCTTATCAGGAAGGAGATTGCCACGTCGCTTCGCTCCTCACAATGACGTGGGAAAACTTACAGTCTTAAGAGTTTTGCAATCTTTTCACCCTTGGGCAGCAGCAGGCAGTCCTCTCTGGTGATGGACTTCATCAGCACCACGCACACAAAGTAGACGCAGGCACCAACTGCAATGGGAACACCTGCCAAAATCACACGGCTGCCGTCAATACCCAGCACAGACACCAGCGCTTGATAGCAGAAGAATACCACCACACCCATTACCAGGGCAGGCAGCGCAGGCCGCAGGAGGTTGCGCAGAAGTCTTGGCTTCTGTGCCACTTTCCGCTGCATGGCCATCAGGTTCAGCACAGCAATCAGCAGATATCCGATGAAAGCACCCAAAGGCGCACCCATAAGACCCAAATTGGGATTGCCCACCATCACATACACCAGCGCCAGACGCAGCACACCGGAGGAGAGCATATTCACCACCGGCACATTCACATAGCCGTGGGACTGGAGAAGGGCATTGGTATACTGGATAATGGCATACAAGAACACGGTGATACCCTGGATAGCCATAAACTTGGCACTCAGATCCAGCTGTTCCCCCTCATAGCCGCCCAGCAGCGCCATAATGGGCCGTGCCAGCACCGTCAGACCTACCGCGCAGGGCAGGCTCAGCAGACCCGTGATACGGGCAGCGGATTCCTCTGTCTCCCGGACACCCTTGTTGTCGCCCATGGTCAGGAACGAGGTGACCGCAGGCAGAACGCTGACGGTAATGGGAATAATAAATGCACAGGGCATGTTGAAGATGGTCTGGGTCATATTGAACAGACCCTTCAGGGTGGCAGCAGCCTTCTGCGCGGTGACAGCGCCGCCTACCATATGGCTCATATACTGACCGGAACCGATCAGATGCACCAGACGATCCATGTAAAGGCCGGATTCAATAACGGTCAGCAGCTGCAGACCGGCAGAACCGATGGTAATGGGGATAGCAATGGCAAGAAGTTCTCTGACGGTTTCTTTGGTGGAACCGGCATCCTCAGAGGTAACGGGAAGGCCTTTGTAGGACTTGCGGAACTTGGCCAGCATGTAGATGAGGGCCAGGGCGCTGCCCATGGTCACACCGATGATGGCGCCGCCGGCAGCCAGAGCCACATTCTTGGTCAGATGGATGATCAGGAATGCCAGCGCAAGACCAACCACCAGCTTGATGAAAGCCTCGATCACCTGGGTGACGGAGGTGGGGGTCATATTGCCCTGACCGTTAAAGTAGCCGCGATAAGCGGACATCAGGCAGATCAGAATGCCGCAGGGACCCAGGCAGGCGATGGAGATCCAGGCATCGGGCTGATTCATCAGGTTTGCCAAAGGCTTGGCGCCGAAAATCATCAGCACAGAAGTCAGGGCGCCCATAATGGCGAAAATGGTCAGCGCGGTACGGAAAATCTTCCGCATCCGGGTGTAATGCTCCAGGGTGCTGGCCTGGCTGACCATGCGGCTGACGGCTACGGGCAGACCCGCGGTGGAAATCAGCAGCATAACGGAGTAAATATCGTAAGCAGTGGTGAAGTAGCTGTAGCCCTCCGCACCGATGGCCATGTTCAGCGGCAGCTTATAAAAAGCGCCGATGAGCTTGACAATGGCGGTGGCAATGGCCAAAAGCGCTGCACCCTGCAAAAAGTTTTGCTTTTTAGAGGTTTCAGACATGGGAAATTTGCTCCTTTGGAGAAAAATCTAAGCCTCCCCTTGCAGGGGAGGTGGCCCAACGGGCCGGAGGGGTTATCGGAGGTTGTGTCACCCCTCAGTCACCTGCGGTGACAGCTCCCCTACAGGGGAGCCCATTATTTACTCTCTTCCAATAGCTTGGGAATAGCATAGCCGGTGATTTCTTCAACAACTTCCTGAAGGTTAATTGTGGGGAAACGGCCGGACTGGTAGAGGATCTTGCCGCGTACCATGGTCATGGCCACATCGCCGCCCTTGGCGGAGAACACCAGAGAGCTGATCACATTGTGGCAGGGCATCAGATGGGGAGCGGTAAAGTCCACCAGGATCAGGTCAGCATCCATACCAACCTTCAGCATGCCGGTTTCCTCGGCTCTGCCCTGGGCTCTGGCACCGCAGACAGTGGCCATCATGAGAACTGCGGGAGCGGGCAGCTTGGCAGAATCGCCGCCGGCGATCCGCTCGCCGTAGGCAGCCTGGCGCATCACTTCAAACATGTCCAGATTGCCGGCTTCCACAGCACCGTCAGATCCCAGCGCCACATTGATGCTGGCCTTTACGGTGGAGGCAATGGGGGCAAGGGGCAGCCCCAGCTTGCCGTTGGCGCAGGGGGTCACCACAGCGGTGGCCTTCTTTTTGCCCAAAATGGCTTTGTCTTCCTCGGTCAGAGCGGCACAGCCTGCGGCGGTAACGGGGACATTCAGAATCCGGTGACAGTTCAGAAGCTCCGCGGGAGACAGACCGGTGCGATCCAGGCAGTCTTCCACCTCTGCATTTGCACAGGCCAGATGCATCTGCACACCAAGACCTTCTTCACTGCAGTAGTCGGCAATGCCCTCCCACAGCTTGTGATTGCTGATATACTCGGCATAAATACCGCCGTCCACTTTGATGCGGCCATCCTCATGGTTGTGCCACTTTTCCTTGACCCGCACCAGCTCCTGGCACTGCTCATCGGTCTCAAAGTCGAAATCTTCACTTTCATCGATGAAGCGGTAGGAAGACAGTGCCACATTGCCCTTCATGCCGGTTTCACTGAGAGCTTCCGCGGTGGCATCGGGATAGTAGTACAGGTCAGAAACAGAGGTGATGCCAAAGCGCAGACACTCGGCAATACCCAAAAGGGCAGATGCCTTGGCGCTGCGGCGATCCATCTTGCTCTCCTTCTGTAGCTGCTGGGTCAGGGCTTCTGCGTGGGTGGCATCGTCCACATAGCTGCGAAGCACGGTGGAAGCCAAATGGGTGTGGCAATTCACAAGACCGGGCATGGCTACCATGCCGGTGCCGTCCACGATGGTGGCAGGCTTCTCTTCCGGGGCAGTCTTGCCTATGTAAGTAATTTTACCGTCTGTAATGGCAATATATGCGCCAAACAGTACGTCCATTTTCTCGTTCATGGTCACAACCGTGACATTGGAAATTAAAGTATCCAAAGTAAACACTCCTTTATGTGTTTTACACGTCATTCCGAGGAGTGCGAAGCACGACGTGGGAATCCGTTTTCCTGCGGTGCAAAGCACCGCGCCGCTTTTAGCGGCAAAAGTACGGATTGCCACGGGCGCAAGCGCCCTCGCAATGACGTTGGAAAATTATAGTAATGCAAAGAGTTCTTCCTTTTGCTCCAGTACGGAATCAATCAGCTCAATATACTGCTCCGGGAATTTGGGGTTATGGAACCGCTCCAGCCGGCCGTTGGGCAGGTTCACCTTGTTCATACCGCCGCCGCCCAGGGAGAGAATGGTGTGGATCTCTTCCATCATGTAGATGTTGTAAAGGCAGTCTAGCTCATCCCGGCTCCAGCCTACATTTTCAAAAGAGCCGGACATATACTTCTGCCGGTAGAGGTAATAAGGCTTGTAGCCGTGCTTGGCCAGCTGCGCATTGGCATACTCAACCATCTTAGCCACTTCCTCCTGGGAGGGCAAGGTCACTTTCTTCTCAAAAAGGTCAGCGCCCTTTTTCAGCGCCAGGGTGTGGACGGTGATGTTGGCAGGATTCAGCGCGATGACCGCATCCAGGCTCCGGCAGAAGCCTTCATAGCTGTCCTGGGGAAGTCCGGCAATCAGATCCATGTTGATGGCCTTGAAACCGGCATCCACCGCTTCCTGATAGGCCCGCAGCACATCTGCTGCCTTATGAGGTCTGCCGCAGGCCTTCAGCACATGGTCTTCCATGGTCTGGGGATTGATGCTCATGCGGTCAGCGCCGTGCTCTCTTATGGTACGCAGCTTTTCTGCGTTTAAGGTGTCGGGCCTGCCGCCTTCTACAGTGAATTCCAGGCAGCGGCTTAAGTCAAAGGAAGCGTAGATGGTGTCCAAAAGCCAGGCCATCTGCTCTGCAGTCAAAGTAGTGGGAGTACCGCCGCCAATGTAAACAGAGCGGATGGTTTTGCCGGATTTCTTCAAAAGTTCACCGGTGACGGACAGTTCCTTAGCAAGTGCCTCCAGATAGGGGGTCATCAGCTCCGTGCGCTTGCCGATGGTGCGGCTGACAAAGCTGCAGTAAGCGCAGCGGGTGGGACAGAAAGGAATACCCACATAGAGAGAAACGTCATTTTCATTTAACAGAGACACCGCTTTCACTGTGGAAAGGGAGCAGTCGATGGCCAGCTGCCGGCGATCTTTTTCCACAAAGTAGGTGTCTTTCAGCATCTTGTCCGCAGACTTAGGGGTGCCGCCTTCCAGCATGTGCTTGGTGCTGAGCTTGGTGGGTCGCACACCGGCCAGGGCACCCCAGGCGGGGGCAGCTTCCAGGTGAGGCAGGGCTGCCAGATAATAGCTCTGCTGCAGCGCTCTTCTGCGCAGACGCACAGATTCCTCCGCTGCCAAAATGCGCTTGGTGGCGGAGGATTTTTTGCCGTTTATTTCAATGGTAGTGGTGGCAGTGAGCCATTTTTTGCCCCGGCTGAATTTGGTCACCGCTTCCCCGATATCTTCGTGGATATACTGAGGAAACAGGGACATCTGCAGCTGCTCGATGGCATAACGCTCATCATGACCGAAAAATGTTAGTTTCATATAGCACCTTTCTAAAGCCTCCCCTCTAGGGGAGGTGCCCAGTGCGCACACTGGGCGGAGGGGTGACGGAGAATCTGTAAACCCCTCAGTCAAAAATCAAAGATTTTTGCCAGCTCCCCTGTAGGGGAGCCTTTCTATTATCTCAAATACGGATTCATTTTTCGCTCGAAAGCGAGGGTGGTAGCATTGCCGTGACCGGGATATACATCGTAATCACCGGTAAGATTTGCCAGCCGCCGTAAAGAAGCCAGGATGGTTGCCCAGTCGCCGCCGGGCAGATCCGTGCGGCCGCAGCTGCCCCAAAACAGGGTATCACCGGAGAAAATCGCATTCTCACACATCAGGCAAACACTGCCGGGGGTGTGGCCGGGAGTATGCAGCACCTTGAAAGAAAGGCCTGAAGCTTCCACAAAGTCACCTTCGGCGTAAGTATTGGTGTAGTAAAGGGTGCCGGCGGTCATCTGAGGCGGCATGGAAAGATCCTCAGCGCACAGATAAACGGGGCAGCCGGTTTCTGCCACCAGATCCTTTACGGCGCCCACATGATCAAAATGACCGTGGGTCAGCAAAATGGCGGAGATGGTTTTGCCCAGCTGTTCTACTGCATCCAAAATCGTATCCGGCTCATAGCCGGGGTCAATCACCACACAGCTGGGGGAATCCTCACCCCAAACCAGGTAGCAATTGGTCTGATAGGCTCCAAGGGGCATTTGTTTCATGTTAATCATAAAAAACCTCTTATTTGAACAATGAAACGATACCGAGCGGGTCAGGGAAGTAACGATTATCGACCAGCCGGGCACGCATTGCCAGCGGCGGCTCGCCGCTTATTTGTGGCGGGGGGTGTCCATCAGCTCGGCGGTGTCCAGGATCAGGGTCACAGGGCCATCATTGACAGACTCCACTTCCATATGGGCGCCGAACTCGCCGTGCTGGGGAGGATAACCCAACTCCGTGCAGTACTGCAGAAACTTTTCGTAGAGGGCATTGCCCAGCTCCGGACCGGCCGCACCGATAAAATTGGGACGGCGGCCCTTGCGGCAGTTGCCGTAGAGGGTGAACTGGCTGACAACAAGCACCTCGCCGCCTACATCCGCAAGACCTAAATTCATTTTATCATTTTCGTCGGTAAAAATCCGCAGACCCAGGGCTTTTTCAGCCAGGTACTTGCACTCTCTTTCCGTATCCTCAGGACCGACACCCAGCAGGATCAGAAAACCTCTGCCGATCTTGCCGTTGACTTTGCCGTCAATGACCACAGATGCGGACTTTACTCTTGTTAATACAGCTCTCATAACTTGCTTTATCTCCAATAGTGCTTGTAGGGGCGGCCATTGGCCGTCCGTTATAGCAGTATAATGATTGTACAGACGGACGAGCGATGCTCGCCCCTACGAAATTAATTTTGACCGCGGCGGGAACCAAGTACATCCCGGATGTTCAGCAGCTTATTGCGGATGATTTCCAGCTCGGCGACATTCTTGACCTCGAAACGGACAGTAAAGACACTGTGGCCGCCGGGCAGATCCTTGCCGTAAAGCTCCTTGACTCTGGCTCTTGCGGTGGTCATAGTGGTGGCCAGATCCAGCAGCAGACCGTCTCTTGTCAGGCAATCCAGCTCCAGGGTGGTTTCAAAGGGCTGCTCTTCCTGGTTTGCCCAGCGAACCCGCACCCAGCGGGCGGCAAACCGGGGATCGTCCTTGTCGTTGGTGTTGGGGCAGTCAGCCCGGTGAACAGAAACGCCGAAACCCTTGGTGATAAAGCCCACAATGGGGTCACCGGGAACGGGAGTACAGCACTTGGCAAACTTGATCATGCAGGAGTCAATATCCTCCACGATAACACCGTTGATAGCATGGCGATTCTGATTCTTGCGGTCATCGGAATCGATTTTCAAAGTGGTGCCGGGCACCAGCTTTTCATTCTGCTGCGCCTTCAGGGCCCGGTTGATGTCATCGCGGATCTTACCTACCGCCTTTACTGCGGTGAGGCCGCCGTAGCCGATGGCAGCGTACATATCATCCCAGGAGTCAAATCCCAGCTTCTTCAGCAGCTGCATGGTGATTTCCGGATCAATGGTAATGGACAGAGGCAGACCTGCCTGCTTCATCTGGCTTTCAAAGGAGCTGCGGCCATGGAGGATATTCTCCTCACGCTTTTCCTTCTTAAACCACTGCTTGATCTTGGTACGGGCCTGGTTGGACTTACAGATATTCAGCCAGTCACGGCTGGGACCCTTGGCGGTCTTGGAGGTGAGTACTTCCACGATATCGCCGTTTTGCAGGGTGTAGTCAATGTTGCAGATGCGGTTATTGACCTTGGCACCGATCATGGAGTTACCAACACCGGAGTGGATGGCATAGGCAAAGTCAATGGGTGTGGAGCCTGCGGGCAGACCCACGATCTTACCCTTGGGGGTAAAGGCGAAGACTTCGTCATCGAACATGTCGATCTTCATGGAGCTGAGGTAGTCTTCCGCGTCGGTATCCTGCTGGCTCTCCAGCAGACGGCGAACCCACTCAAAATCCTTCTCCTCACCGTCACCGCCGCCCTGCTTGTACTTCCAGTGGGCAGCAATACCGTATTCCGCGGTCTCATGCATGCTCCAGGTACGGATCTGCACCTCGAAGGGAATACCCTGAGAGCCAATGACGGTGGTGTGCAGGGACTGGTACATATTGGGCTTGGGGGTGGAGATATAGTCTTTAAATCTGCCGGGAACCAGGTTGAACAGGTCATGGACATGACCCAGAACATTGTAGCAGTCGGGGATGGTGTCCACGATGACGCGGAAAGCGTAAATATCGTAGAGTTCATCCATGGACTTATCCTGGGTGTTCATCTTCCGGTAGATGGAATAAACATGCTTAATGCGGCCGTAGGTCTTGCTGTGGATACCCATATCCAGCAGTCTTGCGCTGATCTTGTTCTGAATGGTGCGCATGAAGGCCTCATCCTGCTCCTTGTGGGCTAGCAGATGGCTCATGATCTGATCGTAGCTGGTGGGATCCAGATACCGCAGGGCGATATCCTCCAGCTCCCACTTGATCTTCTGCATACCAAGACGGTGGGCCAGGGGGGCATAGATGTCCATAGTCTCCCGGCATTTCTTTACCTGCTTGGCAGGGGTCTGATACTGCATGGTGCGCATGTTGTGGAGCCGGTCAGCGATTTTGATCAGCACAACCCGGATGTCCTTGGACATGGCCATGAACATTTTGCGCAGGTTCTCCATCTGAGCTTCCTCGGTGGAGGAGAAGTCCGCACGGGTCAGCTTGGTGACACCTTCCACCAGCTCGGCAGTGGTACGGCCGAAGAGCTTGGCGATCTCATCAAAGGAGGCATCGGTGTCCTCAATGCAGTCATGGAGGATGGCGCCCAATACAGCGTCCACATCCAGACCCATTTCCAGCACCACTTCCGCAACAGCCAGGGGATGGATAATGTAAGGAGAACCGTCTTTGCGCTTCTGATCCTTATGCTTATCCTCGGCATAGCGGATAGCACGCTCAATGAGATCTATGTTGGCATTGGGCATGTATTTATTTAAGGTCTTGTATAAAGAACTGTAATGATCGGAAAAAGTTTCCATATAGACACTCCTTAACGGATTGAAACGTAGGGGCGGATTCCATATCCGCCCTTACAAAAGCGTTATTGTTCTTTGACAGCCATTAAGATCTGCATGGTTCTGCTGGTAGTCAGGTCTGCCTTTTGGGCGCAGGGCAGCAGCTCAATGGTCATATATTTGTGCAGCCGCTGGATGCGGATCAGATCCACATCGGCGAAAATATCCAGGCAGGTCAGCAGCTTACCCAGAGTCAGGGACTGGCCGGACCAGCGGACGATCTTACGCAGCAGGCACATGGGGGTTTCGTGAATATGTCCGCAGCCGGCGAGATAGCGCCAAACCATACCCAGGGTTGCCCGGTCAGGCAGGAGTTTTTCTGCCAGCGCAGGCGTTAGGGTGTTGCTGTGCAGCTCCCGATAACCCTGGCTGCAGCCGTCGGCATCTGCCTTGCAGGCAGGACGGATATCCGTCACATTCATCTGGGGTGTTCTCTCTCCGCGGAATTCATTGACCTGGGGAACGAATGCCACATCCACCAGGTCACCTTCAGCAATGGAGGCGGATTCCGGTGTAGCGGAGAAATAAATGGCATTGAAGAAATTCCGTCCGCTGCGCAGACGCAGACGCATATGCCGTCCGCCGCCCACCTGGCTGATCCGGTCAACAATCAGGTTTTCCATCACCAGTAACGGCTTGGGGCAGCCATTGCCGCAGGGCTCCAGCCGGCTGAGGGAATCGATATTGTGCAGCGTCAGCAGTTCCGGAGGCACGATGCAGTCGGCATCCAAAACCGTTCTGGGGGTATCTTCTGTGTAGTAGTTTTTCGCCTTTTCGCAGATAGCCTGCCGGAAAGCGGCAATCTGAGAGGCGTGAATGGTAAATCCCGCTGCCAGCTCATGTCCGCCGTAGCTTTCCAGCAGATCGGAAAGGTCAGACAGAGCGGTGAAGAGATTGAAACCGCCGTAACTGCGGGAGCTGGCCTTGCCATGCTCACCGTCCAAACATACCAGGAAGGTGGGGCAGCAGAATTCCTCGGCGATACGGCTGGCAACGATGCCGACCACACCCTGGTGCCAGGTTTCTTCTGCCAGCACGATAGCCGGAGGCTGCTGACCTTCGGGCAGCATCTGCACCGCCTGGTTATAGATCTCCGATTCTACACTCTGCCGCTGCCGGTTCATTTCGCACAGGGAAGCAGCCAGCTGATCACCCCGGGCGGGGTCATCGGTCAAAAACAGCTCCACGGCGCATTCAATCCGGCCCATTCTGCCGGCGGCATTGATCCGGGGGCAGAGCATATAGCCTACGGAAGAGGCGTTCACGGTGGCAGGTTCACAGCCGCTGTGCTGCATCAGAGCAGCAAGGCCGGGACGGGTGGTGCTGCGCAGCAGCTCCAGACCACGGGTTACAAATACACGGTTTTCACCCTGCAGGGGCATCACATCTGCCACCGTACCCAGGCATACCATGTCTGCGTATTCCTGCAGCACCTGCTCCTGGTCACCGGAGAGGGCGGCAGCCAGCTTGAAGGCCACGCCCACACCGGAGAGGGTCTTGTGGGGATAACCGCCGTCGGGACGGTGGGGATCCACAATGGCGCAGGCCTCGGGCAGCTGATCCTTACACTCGTGGTGGTCGGTGATCACCAGATCCATGCCAAGCTCTTTGCACAGCTGGGCTTCCGCGATGGCGGTGATGCCGCAGTCCACAGTGACGATCAGATTGACACCCTGCTCTGCCAGCGCATGGAGGGCAATGGGGTTCAGACCGTAGCCTTCCTCCAGACGGCCGGGAATATAGGGTACACAATCAGCACCGTTTTTTCTTAAGAAATCTGTCAGCAGACAGGTGGCGGTGACACCGTCCACATCGTAATCGCCGAACACAGCGATTTTTTCGCCCCTGGTCATAGCAAGACCCACCCGACCGGCGGCCAAAGCCATATCCGTCATCAGGAAGGGGTCCAGAAGCTCGCAGGAGCAATCCAGATAAGTATCGGCAAGCTTGGGGGTCGTAAGGCCGCGTGCGGCCAAAATCATCGCGGCAAGGGGGGCATAGCCGCCGCTTACCAGTGCATTCACAGCATCCATCCTCGGCTGTGACACATTCCAGGTTCCGTATTTCAAAACATTCCACATCCATTATATCATTTTTCTCTATATTATATCAAAAATACAAAGGATGCACAATAGGAAAAGTATAAAGTTGAAAGTGTAAAGTTGAAAGTTAAGGTATGGCCTGCAGCTATCATTTTCAACTTTCAACTTTTAACTTTTAACTCCCTCAAAAAGGGTTTTGGTGGTGGCTGCCAGCAGCGGGGAAATCACAATGCCCCAAAAGCCCCAGAGCCGATAGCCAAAGTAGAGGAAAAACAGCATCACCAGGGGGTCTAGCCCCAAATGAGCGCCGTAAAACCGGGGCTCCAGCACAGTCCGGGTGATCATGGCGGCAAGATAGATAAGCACCATCCCGGCGGCAATGAGCGCCTCCCCCTGCAGGAGCCTTGTCAGTGCCCAAGGCAGAAGTACAACACCGGTGCCAAGCAGCGGGATGGCATCCACCGCGGCAACCAGAATCGCCCAGGCGAAGGCATAAGGGATCCCCAGCAGAAGAAACCCTGCGGTGACGATTGCGTAGGTGACGGCCATCAGTTTTCCCTGGGCGGTGATCCATTTGCCCAGGGACGCTTTCAGATGCGCCAGGGAGGGCAGGGCTTTTTCTTTCCAGGCAGCCGGCAGCCGCTCCTTGATTTGGGTCTTCAGCTTTGGCAATCGGGCGCTGATGAAATAGCCGGACAGAATACCGGTGCCCAGGCTCATAGCCCTGCCGGGTACTTTCCCTAAAATACCGGAGAGGATTCCCGGCACTTTCTGCACAGCCTGGTCGGTAAGAGAGGAGGTATCCCGGAAGAACCTGTGGATAGAACCCGTCAGCATCGGCCCCACAGGCTCCGGCGCTTTGGCGGAAACGGAAACAAGGGCATTTTCCAGCAGCGCTGCCGACTGCCTGACCATCTGAGGCAGGCCCTTTGCAAAGCTGCCCACTTCTCTGACCAACAGCGCTCCTAAAAACAGCAGAATCCCTATCAGCAGGATCAGCGTCAGGGTCACACCCAGCCCCGCAGCGGCGCCCCGACCCAGTCGCAGCCGCTTGTTTGCAAAGGTTACCACCGGCTCTGCGGCCATTGCAATTCCGGTTCCCAGCAGAAAGGGAAAAAGGAACGGAAACAGAAATTTTCCGGTGATCCAAAGTATAAATAACAGAAAAAGAGAAAAAAATCCCTTATGAACACCCACGGCGGACACCTTTCTTTCATACAAAGACTTGACTTTC
>JAFOBK010000262.1 GCA_017381835.1 Oscillospiraceae bacterium
ACACCGCAAACACCAGAACTGATCTACTTATCCCCAGAGGCGGACAAGCTGTTAGAAGCATTTGCCGGTGAGGTGGAGTCCAAGCTGAAAAACGAATACTCCGATATTCCGGATTGGGCAGGTAAGCTGGTAGGCGCTGTGCTGCGGATCTCCGGACTCCTATGCCGAGCTGCCAATGCCAAGTGTGCTGACTTTCTGGACATCCCGGAATCCACCATAGTTTCCCCAGAGCAGATGACGGGTGCCATTGCAATCGGTAGATATTTTACCGAACACGCTCGTGCAGCTTACTCCCTGATGGGTGCCGACGATCTGATCAAGCAGAGTAAATATACGCTGGATGCCATCATTAAGAATGGCCTCACGGAATTTACCCGCCGGGATATTATGCGGATCTGTCGAAGCTTCAAGAAAACAGAACAAGTGCAACCGGTGCTGAACCATCTGACAGACCTTGGCTATTTGGCTTTGAAGGAAGCTGAACAGCCTGCCGGTAAAGGCAGACCCAACAATCCCGCTTATCTTGTTAACCCCCTGCTATACCGGGATGCTGCGTGAAAAGGTATTTTTGTCCTTTTTGTCACGCGTCCCGAGAGTATAGATATTACATTTTAAGGAGGCTTTTCCTATGACCTATCGCATCCGTGATCCTTGCTATTAGCATCTATGTCCTTTGTCCCTTAAGGGTAATGGATAGAAAAATAGTATAAATATATATTCGTTAAATTACTGCTTTCTATATATACCCCTATAAAAACACAGTTCTCTATATTAGAGGACGCGTGACAAAAAGGACAAAAATCGAAAACCAACACAAATTCTATGAAACGAGGTATTGAACCATGAAAATCAAGCAGCTGATTCCTATCAGCAATGAGTATGCCGTCCTGGCTACTGACGATTACGACTACAAGCATATTTGCTATGACCGCAAGCTGGACGATGTGCATTTCTTCTGGGCTGTCCTGGATGGTGGCGAATATGAACATGATGCCATTGCATTGATCCGGGTATCTGAAGATGGCAGCTATGAAATTTGCGAGCGCAACCTGGTGGTAGAACGGCAGGCCTGTCCCATCTGTGGGCAAAAGATGTTCCCCAAGCACAGTGAAAAGCATAACCCCACCTCCTGGCAGGATTGCGCAGGCTGCGGTTATCGGCTGGATACCAGCTATGATGCCAAGGACACTGCCGGTTCCAGAATACAGGAAATCATTCGAGGTCGTGAAGAAGATGATACCTGAGGATCTGTCCCGGTATCTTTGGGAAGGCCTTGACCTAGATAGGTACTCCGTGGTGCGGATCGTACCGCAAGATAAAAATAATGCCGTTGTCATCATGTACAGCAACGACCCCGGTGATCCTCACTGGTGTTTGCAGTACAAAGGCAACGGCCATTATTTTGCCACCGCCAAGGAACTGATGGACTACTATTGCAGCCGTGGTTTTAAGAAGCTGCACCTGCCGTACCTCTAACCCCCGGGAGGGGGGTGGGGGTGGTCAAATCTCTACGACTATTTTATCGGACAACGGGCCTGGGGTCGCGTGTGGAAAAACGGCGAAATCAAACCCGAAAATCTGAAAAATCAAACAGAAAGGACGATGAACCATGTCGAAAGACGGAACGAATCGTGGCGGAGCCCGTCCCGGAGCGGGCAGAAAACCCAAAGCGATCTCGGAGAAAATTGCATCCGGGAATCCCGGCGGCAGAAAACTGACGGTAGTGGACTTCGGAGACGAAGCCGAAAGCCTCACCGGAAGCATTATGCCCCCGGTAAAGGATTACCTCAAGGCAAAGCAGAAGGACGGCAGCGTCACCTGCGCCGAGGCAATCTACACGGAAACCTGGCAGTGGCTGCAGGAGCGCAAGTGCGATCAGCTGGTCACTACCCAACAAATCGAACAGTATGCCATGAGTGTGGCACGCTGGATCCAATGTGAAGAAGCGGTGTCTGAATTTGGCTTTCTTGCGAAGAAGCCTTCAGGCACCGTTATTTCATCCCCTTATGTCACCATGGGCCGGGAGTATATGAAGCAGGCAAATGCCGCCTGGTTTCAAATCTACCAGATCGTGAAGGAAAACTGCGTGGCGGAGTTCAGTGGCAGAACTCCCCAGGACGATGCTATGGAGCGTTTGCTCCGTGCCCGTATGGGTCAAAAACATTATTAATTTTTGGAGGTATTTATTATGAGCAATGTTAGAAACGCTGACGAGGCTATCCGTCGTCTGGAAGAGATGGAGGCACAGTGGAGTGGCAAGAAGGCCGATCCTTCTGCCGAGGCAAAGAAACAGGCTGCGGCTTACAACGCAGCATTCTGGGAGACCATGCACACCGGTATGCCCCAGAACAGTTTGAAGGCGGGCAGCGATGGTGCCGGCGGCTACCTGGTACCGGATACATACGAGGAGACCCTGGTGCAGGCGCTGACGGAGAAAAATGTATTCCGTCAGATCGCCAAGACCATTCCCACCACCCACCGGATGCATATCCCTGTTGCAAGCGGCGCAGGCTGCGCAGATTGGTTCCGGGAGGACGAAGGTTTGTCCTTTGTTGAAGAATCTTTTGGCGAGGTCATTCTGGACGCTTACAAGTTGAGCGCCTCTATCCTGGCTACAGATGAAATGCTGGAGGACAGCGCCATCGACTTGGAAGAGCATATCCGCACCTTCTTTGCCGAGCGCATCGGTGAAGCAGAAGAGGAGGCCTTTGTCCGGGGCAATGGCAAGGGTAAGCCTTTGGGTCTTATCTACCAGGCACCTATGGGTGCGATCTCCGAACTGGAGGGCGATATCACCCTGGATGACATTTTGAACCTGGAGTATTCCATCAAGCAGGCATACCGGGACAACGCAGTATGGTTGATGTCCGAAGATGCCTACCACAAGCTGCGCCGCATTCCTCACTATGACGGCAGACCTTTGTGGAATCCCAACCTGAAGGAAGGCGAACCGGAGTATTTGTTCGGCCACCGGATCTACATCTGTAAATCTATGGACGATGTGACTCCCGGCAGCATCCCCGTGATGTTTGGCGACTTCAGATTCTTCTGGATCGGTGACCGGGGCAAGCGTGTCATCAAGCGCCTGGTGGAACGTTATGCGGATCGTGGCCAGGTTGCTTTCATCACCACCGAGCGTGTGGATGCCAAGTTGGTAATGCCGGATGCCGTAAAGTATTTGAAGATCAATGGCAAGGCACAAGCTGCCGCCGAAGAATAATTCACTCGGGAGGGTGGCTCTTACGGGTCATCCTCCCTTTGCAGTTACACGGAAGGAGTGTCACTATGAAACTGCAAGATCAAATTGCCATTAACAATATGCGGCTGGAGGGACACAGTCCTTCCGAAATCGCAGCTAAGCTTGGACTATCTCCCAGCACCGTTCGTTCTCACATCCACCGCCACCGGCATATTCCCGGCACTAAGGCGTGCAAACATTGCGGACAGCCTTTGGTGCAACCTAAGGGATACCGGGAGAAGAAGTTCTGCTCAGACGCTTGCCGGATGGCTTGGTGGAACAGCCACAAAGAGGAAGTCAACAAGCAGGCCTTTTACACATTGACCTGCCAGCACTGCGGAAAGGAGTTTGATAGCTATGGAAATGCCAACCGAAAATACTGCTGCCGGACCTGCTACATTGCATCCCGACAGCCGTGATCAGTATGCCCCCGGCAATCTCATCCTTTACCGCACCTCCCTGGCGCTGTACCGAAACCTCAAAAACCAGGGTGTTTTCAACGACGAGGAGTATTGTCACATACGCACCATATTAACCAAAAAGTACGGCCTATCTTCGGATAGTATTTTCGCAGAATGTGCTTGATATAAGCGCCGGTCAGAGCGAATATGAAGTACCGCAATATGATACAAAGGAGGAGTCATATGAGAATCGTAACCCAGACCCGTTTTCCAAAAGCGCAGCTTCCCAAGCTGACACGGGTCGCCGCCTATGCTCGTGTTTCCAGCGGCAAGGATGCGATGCTGCACTCGCTGTCCGCCCAGGTCAGTTACTACAGCGAACTGATACAAAACCATAGTGGCTGGCAGTATGTTGGTGTGTACGCAGACGAGGCACTGACCGGCACCAAGGACAACAGAGAAAACTTTCAGCGGCTGCTAGCGGATTGCAGAGCAGGCAAGGTGGATATGGTCATTACCAAGTCCATCTCCCGCTTTGCCCGCAATACCGTGACGCTGCTGGAGACAGTTCGTGAACTGAAAAACATGGGAGTGGATGTGTTCTTTGAGGAGCAGAACATCCACTCCCTTTCTGCTGACGGCGAACTGATGCTGACGATCCTGGCAAGTTATGCCCAAGAAGAAAGCCTCTCCGCCAGCGAAAACCAAAAGTGGCGAATCCGTCGCAACTTTGAAAACGGAATGCCCTGGAACGGGACGATGCTTGGCTACCGATACGAAGACGGCACTTTAGTCGTTGAGCCAACAGAAGTAGAAATTGTCTGCCGGATATTTACGGAATACCTTGGAGGATTTGGAATGGCGGCCATTGCCAAGCGACTGAACGCAGACGGCATCCCCACGAGGTTTGGTAATGATTGGGGCAAGACCAGCGTTGGCAAGGTCCTTCAAAACTATGCATACACCGGAAACCTGCTTTTGCAAAAGTACAGACGGATGGATTACCTTACCAAGCGGGACGAGCCGAATAACGGAGAGTTGCCCAAGTACCATATCACCGATGCCCACGAGGCAATCATCTCTCTGAGGTCGTTTAATGCTGTGCAGGAGGAAATGAAACGGCGGGCAGCAAAGCATACGCACCCCGGTGTGAAGCACAAAGAATATCCCTTCTCGGGAAAAATCACCTGCGCCGGGTGCGGAAAGCACTACCGCCGGAAGGTCAAGGAAACCGGCCCCGTTTGGATCTGCACGACTTACAACACCTATGGCAAAACAGCCTGCCCCTCAAAGGCAATACCGGAGAGTATTTTAGAAGCCATTGCCGACGAGGTTGGCGGTATCGGTAAAATAACGGCTCTGCAAGCCTGCGAGGGCAACACCCTGGTACTTACCCTTACAAGCGGAGAACAAATCGTTAAACGGTGGCAAGACCGTTCCAGGCGGCAAAGCTGGACACCTGAAATGAAAGAAAAGGCGCGACAGAAAGATTTGGAAAGGAGGTCGCATCATGCAAGCACCTAAGAATATTACAGTGATTCCAGCAACCATCAATCCCGTTACTCGGTTGCCGAAAGAATCCAAACAACTGCGCAGAGTGGCTGCTTATGCCCGTGTGTCCACGGACAGCGAAGAGCAGCTGACCAGTTACGAAGCGCAGGTGGATTACTACACCCGTTACATACAAGACAGACCGGATTGGGCATTCGTAGGCATCTATACCGACGAAGGCATCTCCGCCACCAATACAAAGCGCCGGGAAGGCTTCAACCGCATGGTGCAGGATGCCCTGGACGGCAAGATCGACCTTATTGTGACCAAGTCGGTTAGCCGCTTCGCAAGAAACACCGTAGACAGCCTCACTACCGTCCGCAAGCTGAAGGATGCTGGTGTGGAGGTCTACTTTGAAAAGGAAAATATATGGACGCTGGACTCCAAAGGTGAGCTGCTCATTACAATTATGAGTAGCCTTGCCCAGGAAGAGAGTCGATCAATTTCTGAAAATGTCACCTGGGGTCAGCGGAAGCGTTTTGCAGACGGCAAGGTCAGCATTCCTTACGGCCATTTCCTCGGCTACCGCAAAGGCACAAACGGCCTTCCGGAAATCGTACCGGAGGAAGCGGAGGTTGTTCGTACCATTTACCGGATGTTCATTGAGGGGCAATCCTCCAATGCCATTGCACGGCATTTAACGCAGCAAGGTATTCCTACTCCGGCAAAGAAAACCGTATGGCAAAAAGCTACGGTGGAGAGCATTCTCCGTAATGAAAAATATAAAGGTGCTGCCTTATTGCAGAAATCCTTTACAGTGGATTTCCTTCAGAAGAAAACGAAGGTCAACGAGGGCGAGGTGCCACAGTACTATGTGGAACATAGCCACGAGGCAATTATTAAGCCAGCAGAGTGGGATAAGGTGCAATTGGAACTGGCACGACGGAAGAATAGCCCGCGGTACACGGTGTGCAATAGTCCCTTTGCCGGGAAAATCATCTGCGGAGATTGCGGGGAGATCTTCGGCTCAAAGGTATGGCACAGTACCAGCAAGTACCGCCGAACCATTTGGCGATGCAATGCCAAGTATGAAAGCGGTGACGCTTGCAGCACACCCCACCTTTACGAAGACGACCTGAAGCAGCATTTTATTACGGCGCTGAGCCAACTGCTCACCGACCGCACCGCCCTTTTGGAGGACGGCAGACTGATCCTAACCGACCTATTGGATACCGCTACCCTGGATGCAGACAGCAACAGAACACTGCAGGAGATGGATGTGGTAGCCGGGATGATTCGACAGATGGTGAACGAAAACGCAAACCAGGTAACCGACCAAACCGCCTATGCGGATCGGTACAATTCCCTGGTTGAACGATATGAAAAACTGCAGGCAGAATACGACGGTCTGCTCCATCAAAAGGAACGGCGGAAGATCCAAGCCGAGGCAATTGGTAGCTGCCTGGATGCCTTGGAGGCATTGGAGCTACCGCAGATAGCTTATACGGACAGCCTATGGAACACAGCGGTTGACCATGTGACGGTCTTTGCCGATGACCGTTTGGTGTTCCATTTCAAAAACGGCTCAGAAGTGGAGGTGAAGGTATGCAAGTGATAAAGGATTGGCAGCTGAAACAACTGCGTGAGGAGTATCCGGTCGGCACACGGGTGGAACTGATCTACATGAACGATCCCTCCAACCGCAAGCTGGTCCCCGGCTGCCAAGGCACTGTCCGCTGGGTGGACGATATGGGTACGATCCACGTCAGCTGGGATTGTGGCTCCAGCCTGGGCCTCATCCCCGGCGAGGATGCCTTCAAAAAGATAACCAAATAGCACCCACAACGAAGAAGCCTCACACCCGGCAACCCCAGGTGTGAGGCATTTTCTATTCAGGCCCATTAATTGCAATGTTCTGTCGGAACAATTCATAAACAGTAAAACATCAGTTTGTTGATTCTGTACTGCCAAAAGCATCAAAGTAGCGATTTTCCATAGGAATCCAATCCTCAAAGAACCGTTTATGAAGAAATGCCGGGCGCTCCAGTATTCTCCTCCGCTGGGTTTCTTCGTCTACAGTCAGCATGATCTTCAAATCGTAGGGGTTACCGAAATAGGGATGGTGGCTATAAGTGCCTTCTATGATGTTCAGCTTTTTGGGAGCAACAGTAACCGGTGCAGATAGGGTAAAAGTGCTGCAATCAAAGGGGCGGTAAGAAAAAGCTTTTCCGGATTTCAGCGGAAGCAGCACTTCCTCCTGGAATCGTTCGTAGTCCACATTGCCTCCAACCTCTGCAAATCGCTCCGGTGTTCGCTGTTCCGGACGGAGAAAGAAGTCATCCATGTGAAATACATTGCAGTCATAGATCTCTGCTAGTTTGGAAGCTAGGGTAGTCTTGCCGGAAGTACATTTACCATCGATAGCAACAATCACTAAATTGTTTTCCTCTAGCAATGTATCAATCTGCTTTTTCAACATTCCCAATATTATATTCATACGGCTACCTCCCAGCATTTCCACTATTGTAATGCGAATGGTTCTTTACCACAACCCCCACCGGGGGATGTTGATAAAAAATATCAAAAAATATCCCCCCACCCGGCTTGTGGAAGTGTATCAGAGCCTTTATAATTTTCAACAAGAAAGATGCCCCGGCATAGCTGGCACTACACCGGGGCGTTGCCGACCCCAATTCCAAACAATCAAGGCAGGCATCGTTATTATACAATGTTCTGCCAGAAAAAGAAAGGACGAAAACCAAAATGAAGAAACTTTTTGCACTGCTTCTGGCTGCCCTTATGGTGGTTTCTATGTTCGCAGGCTGCGGAACCGAAGAGAAAAAGTCTACCCTGGTCTACGGTTCCGGCGACTACGATTCCATCAACCCCATTATGAACGAGCACTGTGAGATCAAGCATCTGCTGTTCGACTCCCTGGTGAAGCTGGATAAAGACGGCAAGCCCGTGGCAAGCCTGGCTGAGAGCTGGACCTATGACGATGCCACTCTCACCTACACCTTCAAGCTCCGCAGCGATGTGAAGTGGCATGACGGTGAGAAGTTCACCGCTGACGATGTCAAGTTCACCATCGAAGCCATCATGAATCCCGACAACGGTTCCGAGAACTACCCCAACTACATCGAGATCAAGGAAATTAAGGTCAACTCCGATACCGAGATCGCATTCGTTCTGTCCGAGCCCAACTACGCATTCCTGGACTACATGACCATGTCCATCCTGCCCGAGCACAAGCTCCAGGGCGAGGATATGTGGGAATCCGATTATTTCAAGAACCCCATCGGCACCGGCCCCTACAAGCTGGAAAGCTGGGATGTTGGTCAGGCTATCACCATGGTGAAGAATGAAGAGTACTTCGGCGGCGCTGCCAAGATCAACACCATCATCTTCAAGATCGTCACCGACGACAACGCCAAGGCCCTGCAGCTGAAGGAGGGCACTCTGGATCTGGCACAGGTCACTCCTAAGGATGCCCAGAACTTCAAGGACTCCAAGGATCTGACCATCTACGATATGGCTACTGCTGACTACCGTGGTATCCTCTACAACTTCTGGAATCCCTACTGGCAGGAAAACGGCGATCTGATCCCCGCAATCAGCTACTGCATCGACCGCCAGGCCATCGTGGATGCGGTCCTGCTGGGCGAAGGCTTCGTGGCTTACAGCCCCATTCAGCTCAACGAGTACAACTACGACGGTGTAGAGAAGTACGACTTTGATCTCGCCAAGGCAGAAGCTGCATTCGTCGCTGCTGGTTGCGAGAAGGATGCAGAGGGCTACTGGTGCAGAAATGGTGAGCGTATTTCCTTCACCATCAACGCAACTCCCGGTGATCAGGTCCGTATCGATATGGCTCAGATCGCTGCTCAGCAGCTCCAGGAGGCTGGTCTGGATGTAAAGGCTAATGTTCCCGCTGACGGCATTGACTGGGGCGGACAGGAATGCTGCATCATCGGCTGGGGTTCTCCCTACGATGCTGACGACCACACCTACAAGGTCTTCTCCACCGATGCAGGCGCTAACTACTCCGGTTACTCCAACGCAGAAGTTGACCAGTGGCTGAAGAAGGCTCGTCAGACCGACGATCCTGCCG
>JAFOBK010000006.1 GCA_017381835.1 Oscillospiraceae bacterium
CATCACATTATCACAGCCAAAATACTTCAGAGAAATTGCAGCAGCGATGCCAATGGTACCTGCACCGAATACGATGGCATTTTCTCCCTTGTTTGGGTACCCTCTCCGGGCTGCCCGACATCCCACAGTGAAAGGTTCGATCAGGCTGGCAACTTTGGCAGAAATTTTCTCCGGAACAGCATAGATCTGCTGATTCCACTGGGCATTCGGAATCAGTACATATTCGGAGAAACCACCCACGGTGCCTGCCCGGCGGGGATCTCCCTTGGCCAGCCGGGGATAGGGATAAACCCGTTGTCCCACATGAATATCCTTTACATTTCTGCCTACCGCAGAAACCTCGGATACCATCTCGTGACCAAACTCACCACCCATAGTGACCTGATGTCCGGTATTGGGGCCGTGATGATAAACTGCCACATCGGTGCCGCAGATGCTGGCATACAGATTTCTGACCACGATATCATTATCACCCGGAATTGGTGTGTCCAGGTTTGTCATATGAATATTCTTCTGTCCATTATAAATTGCAGCTCTCATTAATTTACTCCTTGCTCGTCGCTTTCGTTCATTTTCCAGCATTTTGGGCCTACTTATGTGGATCAAAGAACGTGATATAGGCGCTGCCGCGAAGGTGTGCGCTGTGTTCGGTTCTGGTTAACCGTCCGTCCTCTCCTACTCGGTAAACTGCGATCTCACCGCCAAGGCAGGTAGTGATCAGGAACCGTCCGTCCGGGCTCAGAGCGCAGATCCGGGGGTGGGTGCCCTCCACGGCAATGTGCTGGACCACAGAAATCTCGCCGGTTTCCTGGTCGATGTTCAGAACCGCAACGGCATTGTACCCGTTGAGCAGGTTGTAAAGGTATTTTCCGTCGTTGGAGATACAGAAGCCCTGTCCACAGTCAGCAGAAGCACCCTCCGGCAGACAATCCACTTTGTTGATGAGGGTCAGCGTACCGTCTTCGGTATAGCGGAAGGCGGAGACCATCATTTTGCCGTGGGCGCTGTGTTCGTGATTGACAAAGAAGAAGGGCTTGGTGGGATGGAAAGCGCAGTACCGGGACTCACTTAGGGGCGCATCAGACATTGTCCGGGAAAGCAGTTTCAGTTCCTCTGTTTCCGTGTCAACGGTATACAGATACACATGGCAGTCGCCCTTGTCGCAGACTGCAAAGAGCTTGCCGGAAGGAGAACGGACAGCACAGTGGGGATGGGGTACTGTGACTCTGTTTTCGTAGTCCTTGGTGCGCCTATCAAATCGGTGCTTCTTCACATCCACCAGCTTGTCAACCGTTCCGTCCGGCTTCATCCGGAACAGATCGATGGCAGAATCCATCCAATGGGTAACCGGAACATAGTTTCCGTTTTCGTCCTTTTCAATATTTGTGATGCCGGTGGCCCAGGAGTGGTGAGGTACGATCATGTGCTTTTTATCCGGGGTGAAGTTCACATAGTCGGGGAAAGGACAGTAGGTATCCTGCCGGAACAGTTCTTCCAGACTGCCGTCTTCCGGATCGATACGGTAAGCATATACCCGTCCGGTGTCATACCCGGTTTCCTCCACCAGATTGGCTTCGTTGCAGATGTATAGGATCTTCTTTTCTTCATCCAGATAGGTTGGATCCAGAGAAACAGTTTCATTCAGATGCCGCAGAAATTCCAGCTCACCGGTCTGGGTATCAAAGGAGAACAAACCCAAACCCGGCGCACCGCCGTGAAATGCCCACCGGCTCATGTACAGGAAAATTTTATTTTTATCCATATATGCGTACCGCCTTACAGAGAAATGATACAAAGCTGATCAATATTATTGTATCAGCTTTGCAAAATATTCTCCAATGGACATTTCTCATAGAATCATCCACCGTTTTTCAGCAGTAAGCAACAAAAGACAGATAGAAGCCGCTTTTTATTTCCAATGAATTGCCGGTAGATGGCACATGCTCATATCGTCTTTCTTTATTCTCGCCTCAATGGATCGGTTGAATTCCGGGATCAAGCTGCATGGTTTGGTAAGCGAGATATGCCGTTTCTTCCAGAGCCGCAGCATTATTTACGGCATCCAGCACTGTCTTTCCCCAAGCGTATGCACTATGGCTTACGACTAATGCAGCTGGAGTCCTCAGTGGATCAATGCTGCGCATATGAAAAGTGTTTCCCAAGTCAGAAGCCGAAGCAGCACAGGGGATTTCTACATGAAATAAGTCTTTATGGAAGGTACCTAACACCGGAATGTCCATGCCGATCTGTGCAAATATGGTAGCATACCTCGCGTGAGGTCTGACAATGCCTCCCAGTTTCGGAAATGCCTGATAGAGCGCAATATGGGTCTGAATGTCTGAAGAGAGTGTAATACTCCCTTCCAGTATAGTCCCGTGCATATCCACAACAAAGGCATCTCTGGCGGATTTCATCACAATCATACCGGATTCCCGGTCAATGGCAGATACACTTCCTCTGGCATATTTATCAAGACCATATCTACCTAGTTCCTGATAAGCGATCAGAACCTGTGATTTCAGTTGTTCCAACATAATTCAACACTCCAACATTTCCAGTGTACAGGTCTGAGCAATGCTCTGACGGATTGCAGCACGGACAGGCAGCACTGCAGCAGGAGAAACAGACAATTCATCTATTCCAATTGCCAGGAAGGTAGGCAGCATGCTGATGTCAGCACCCAGTTCTCCGCAGATTCCAATCCAGATGCCAGCCTTGTGGGCAGCATCTGCAGCCATCTTAATGGCTCTGAGAAGTGCGGGATGATGGGGATCATAAAACTTGCCCAAATCGTTTGCCTGACGGTCGCAGGCCAGAGTATACTGGGTCAGATCGTTGGTTCCAACAGAGAAGAAATCTACCAGTTTAGCCAATTCTTCTGCCACAAAAACAGAGGATGGAGTCTCGATCATGATACCCAGTTCTGTATCAGGATTATAAGGAATACCCTCAGTTTCCAGTTCCTTCATAACGCTCTGACAGGCTCGCTTACATTCCTTGACCTCCCAGACAGAAGTGATCATGGGGAACATAATGGCAATTTTGCCAAAAACGGATGCCCGGTACAGAGCCCGCAGCTGGGTGCGGAATACTTCAGGACGGTTGAGACAAATCCGGATGGCACGCACACCAAGCGCAGGATTCTCTTCCTTCTTCATACCGAAGTAATCCACCTGTTTGTCAGCGCCGATATCCAGTGTGCGGATAATTACCCGCTTACCATTCATTGCGGCCGCTACTGCACGGTAAGCTTCAAACTGTTCATCTTCGGAGGGATAGTCGGAAGTACTTAAGTATAGGAATTCGCTGCGGAACAGACCGATACCTTGAGCATCGTTAGCCAAAACAGCAGACACATCTTCCGGAGAACCGATATTGCAATACAGCAGCATCTTCTTACCGTCCAGTGTCACATCTTCCTGACCTTTCATATTCTCCAACAGGCGTTTGGTCTCCTGCTGCTTTTCATATTTTTCCTTCAGCACTGCCAGAGTCATAGCATCGGGATCGATGATCATCTGTCCAGTCTCACCATCAATGTAAGCGGTACGGCCATTATAAATGTCAGCCAATGCATCACCAGTACCGCAAATTGCGGGAATACCCATAGTGCGTGCCAAAATAGCGGTGTGAGAATTACCCGAACCGGCCATCGTAACAAAGCCCAGAATTTTGGACTTGTCCAACTGTAGCGTTTCCGAGGGAGCCAGATCATCTGCTGCCAGAATAACCGGGACATCAGAGTCAATGCCTCCGTCTACAACACCCATTAGGTTGTTCAGGATACGCTTTGCCACATCCTTGATATCCGCAGCACGGGCCTGCATATAGGCATCCTCCATGGCTGCAAACATAGCGGCAAACTGAATGCCAGCCTGGTCTACAGCGTACTCAGCATTGCAGGATTCTTCCTCGATCATGGAGGTAATACATTCTACAAAGTCTTCATCTTCCACAAACATGGCATGGGTCTCAAAAAGAACCGCCATTTCCTCACCAGCATCCTCCTGGCATTTCTCGGCCAATGCATTCAGCTGCTGGATGGCCTGTTCCTGAGCAGCGGCCAAGCGGGCTTTTTCAGACTCTACATCAGTGACAGCTTTCAGAGCAACAGTGGTATCAGGACGCTGGAAGAAATAGAGCGAGCCTTTTGCAATGCCCTTGGACACGCCTTTACCTTGAATTGTGATCATAATAAGTGTCCTTTCTATCTGAAAGAGGTGGGGAAGCGCCGGTAATGGAAAGGAAGGAGGCCGGCGCTTCCCTGTAATCAGGAACGGGTATTTTTACAGGTTGTTCTGAAAAAAGTTAGAGATTGCAATGATCGCAGCATCTTCATCTGCACCCTCTGCAGCAACAGTAACCACATCGCCCTTCTTAACACCAAGGCTCATAAGTTTCATCAGTTGGGTTGCCTTAACAGTAGTGCCATTTTTGGTGATGGTAACCACAGTATCGGCAAAGGCCTTTGCTTCTTTGACCAGCATACCTGCAGGGCGGGCATGGATGCCAAGGGGATCGTGAATCGTATATTCAAACTGCTTCATAGTTAGTTCCTCCTAATAATTATTGAATATTCATCAGGTCAGTACCATTCTGGATAGTACCGGAAGTTAGAATACGAATGGATTTGTAATCATCGGTATTGCAAATAATCATAGGAGTGGTCAGGGGGTAGCCCTCGGCTTTGATTGCCTCCATATCAAAAGAGACCAGCAGATCACCTTTCTTAACCTGCTGCTCAGGGGCAACATGAGCTTCAAAATACTTGCCGCCCAGCTTTACAGTATCAATACCGATGTGCATCAGGACTTCAACACCATCATCCGTGGTCATACCCACTGCGTGCTTGGTCTCGAAAACAGATTCGATCACACCATCTGCCGGAGCAAACAGCTTGCCCTCTACAGGTTCAATGGCAACACCGTCACCCATTGCACCGGATGCAAAGGCCTCGTC
>JAFOBK010000263.1 GCA_017381835.1 Oscillospiraceae bacterium
ACGACCGGAAGTCCTTCGACTGGACCGATGGAGATTTCGAGGGCGAAGACCAGCTGTATATTTACGAGGCCCATGTGGGCATGGCACAGGAGCATGGCCGCGTCGGTACTTATCGGGAATTTGCAGACTATACGCTGCCCCGCATCAAGGAAGCCGGCTATAACACCGTGCAGCTGATGGCAATTATGGAGCACCCCTACTATGGCTCCTTCGGCTATCAGGTATCCAGCTTCTTTGCTGCTTCTTCCTGGTTCGGCAAGCCTGAGGATCTGAAGTATCTGGTGAACAAGGCTCATGCCATGGGTATCCGCGTGCTGCTGGATGTGGTGCATTCCCACGCTGTTAAGAACACGGAAGAGGGCATCAACATGTTTGATGGCACCGAGTATCAGTTCTTCCATTCCGGCGATAAGGGCGACCATCCCGCATGGGGCACCAAGTGCTTTGACTACGGCAAGACCGAGGTCATCCATTTCCTGCTGTCCAATCTGAAGTTCTGGATGACGGAGTACCATTTCGACGGCTTCCGTTTTGATGGTGTTACTTCCATGCTGTACCATGACCATGGTCTGGGCACCGATTTCAATTCCAACGATAAGTATTTCTCCTACAATACCCACGTGGAGGCTGTTACCTACCTGCAGCTGGCAAACGAGCTGATCCGTCAGGTCAACCCCAAGGCCATCACCATCGCAGAGGATATGTCCGGTATGCCCGGTATGTGCCTGCCTATTGAAGATGGCGGCATCGGCTTCAACTATCGTCTGGGCATGGGTCTTCCGGATATGTGGGTGAAGACCGTCAAAGAGCGCAAGGATGAGTTCTGGGATATCTTTGGCATGTGGTGCAATATGTGCATGCGCCGCCCCGGCGAAGATACGGTGGCTTATGTGGAGTCCCACGATCAGGCGCTGGTGGGCGATAAGACCATGATCTTCCGTCTGGCAGATGCAGCCATGTACACAGATATGCACAAGGACTGCCACAACGATACCATCGACCGTGCCATCGCACTGCACAAGATGATCCGTCTCTACACCATCGCCGGCGGCGGTGAAGCTTACCTGAACTTCATGGGCAACGAGTTTGGCCATCCGGAATGGATCGACTTCCCCAGAGAGGGCAATAACTGGAGCTTCCATTACTGCCGCCGTCAGTGGAGCCTGCCGGACAACACCGACCTGAAGTATCAGTATCTGAATGCCTTTGACAAGGATATGATCGCGGTTACCAAGGAAGCAAAAATGTTCCAGCAGAAGATGGGCGATCTGCTCTATAGCGATCCCTATCGTCAGATCATCGTATTCTACCGCAAGGGTCTGCTCTTTGCTTTCAACTTCAGCCCCAGCAATTCCTACACAGATGTGAAGATCCGCGTTCCTAACTATGCCGATTACGAAGTTGCCTTTACCACCGATGACTGGAAGTACGGCGGCTGGGGTCAGATCAACCATGGCAGCTACCCCGTTCGTGAGGAATATGGCGCATCTACCATTTCTCTGTATCTGCCTGCCCGTACTGCTATGGTACTGCGGGAGGGAGAGATCCGGCAGATTGCAAGGAAGGTGTCGGAGGAAATCCCCGCTCCGAAAGAAAACAAAAGGGCAGCAAAGAAAACCGTAAAAAAGTCTGCTTCCCACAAGAAGGCATAATGAAATGGTTCCGGGTAGCCATTGCCCGTTCCATATAACCTCTTTCAATCGTGGACACCACGGTAAATATCGGGGTGATCTGCGAGAGGGAACAAAGCTAGACATCCCCTCGGCAAACTGCCGGGGGGATTGAAGCACATTTTAATCAGAATAACTTTGGGGTGATTGCAATGACAGCTACAAAGAAATGGTGGCATGACAAGGTAGCATATCAGATTTATCCGAAGAGTTTTTTGGATACGAACGGAGACGGAATTGGTGATATCCGGGGTATTATCAGCAAACTTGATTATCTGAAAGATCTTGGCATCGATATTCTATGGATATCTCCCATCTATTGTTCTCCTTTTGTTGATCAGGGATATGATATTTCCGATTACTACGGAATCGACTCTACATTCGGTACCATGGAGGAGTTCGACCAGCTGCTCAGGGAGGCAAAAAAGCGGGATATTCACATTGTCATGGATCTGGTAATCAATCATTGCTCCGATCAGCATGAGTGGTTTCGGAAGGCACTGCAGGATCCTTTCGGAGAATATGGTGAGTATTTCTATTTCCGCAAAGGTAAAGACGGTCTGCCTCCCAGTAACACCCGTAGCTATTTTGGTGGCAGCACCTGGGAACCGGTACCCGGCTATGAAGACCTGTATTATTTCCATGCCTTTGCGAAACAGCAGCCGGACTTAAACTGGGAGAATCCCAAAGTTCTGCAGGAGTTGTACACCATGATCAACTGGTGGCTTGAAAAGGGCGTGGCTGGTTTCCGGATTGATGCCATCATCAACATCCAGAAGGACCTGAATTTCCCCAACTACGAACCGGATGACCGGGAGGGCCTGGCGGATATCGTAAAAATGATCGAAAGCGTGGACGGCATCGGAGAAAAGCTGCAGGAGCTGAAAAAGAATACCTTTGCCCAATATGATGCCTTCACCGTTGGCGAAGTGTTTAACATGAAAAAAGAGGAGCTGGCAGAATTCGTCGGAGAAAACGGCCATTTTTCCACCATGTTTGATTTCGCGCCCTGCTGCTTGTCCTTCAGTACCGGCGGTTGGCACCAGGCACAGCCCATCGCCTTTAAAGATTACCGGAACACGGTTTTTAAAGCTCAGAAGGAATGCCTGGATGTTGGATTCCTGGCCAACATTCTGGAAAACCATGATGAGCCCCGGGGCAACAGCCGGTATCTGCCGGAGCAGGCTCAGAATGAACAAGGCATCAAAATGCTGGGTACAGTCAGCGTTCTTCTGCGTGGTTTGCCCTTCCTCTATCAGGGACAAGAGATTGGTATGACCAACTGTCGGATGGCTTCCATTAATGAATATGACGATATCAGCACAAAGAATGAATATGCCAATGCTCTGGCAGATGGCTGCAGTGAAGAAGAAGCACTGGAAGCTTGTTACCGTTTCAGCAGAGACAACGCAAGAACGCCTATGCAGTGGGATGCATCTCCCAACGCGGGCTTTACCAGGGGAATCCCTTGGTTGAAAGTAAATCCCAATTATTCCTATCTGAACGTAGCTGCACAGGAGCAGGATGAGAATTCCGTACTGAATTATTATAAAAAACTCATTGCACTGCGTAAGAGCGAGGCGTTTCGAGAGATCTTTACTTACGGGGCCTTTGAACCTTTGTTTGAAACTGAGGAGCATATTCTCGCTTA
>JAFOBK010000264.1 GCA_017381835.1 Oscillospiraceae bacterium
CAGCAGATGCCTTTCCTTCAAGACCGAATCCGCACCCGCAACCGGCCATGTCAGCACTCATGTGGAAACCAAGCAGCCTACCTGCACTGTGAACGGATGGGAAAAGACCATCTGCGACAAGTGCGGCGAGCAGGTTGGTGCCACCGATGTGCTGCCCGCACCCGGTGAGCATACCCACGAAGCAGCGGTTGTGGCCGATGCAGCGAAGGCATACAGAGAGCACTGGAGCAGCGAAAACTACGCAGACTATCTTGGCTACACCGACATTGTCTGTCAGCGCTGCGCGGCCTGCTACGAGATCGATGAAACATCTTTTGCCTACAAGTACAGCGCAGAAGAGGTAACCGCAATGATGCTGGAGCATGTGAATGCCCTCAGAGCAGAAGCAGGCCTGGCTGCCCTGACAGCAGGTGCTGACCAGGTAACTTTGGCCGGTACCCGCGCGCAGGAAATTGCGGTCAACTTTACTCAGTCTTCCGAGCATAAGGAAAACATTGCCAAGGCAACAGTTATGAGCGAATGCGTTCTGAATTTCTACAACGCATTCCTGGAATCCGCTGACCAGAAGGCCAACCTGCTGGCAGAGGATGCTGCAACCTTCGGCTGTGCAATCTACTATCAGGACGGCGCAGTCTACTGCGTACAGATCTTTGCTTAAAATAAAAACTGCCAGCGGTGAAAACCGCTGGCTTTTTTACGCATAGAAAATAAAAACGGCACTGCGTAATGCAGTGCCGTTAAAATGCAGGGGATAAATTAGATGGCCCGCTCAACCTTGTTGGAACGGAGGCATCTGGTACAAGCGTACACATGGCACGGAGTACCGTTAACAACAGCCTTAACGCGCTTGACGTTGGGCTTCCAGGTTCTGTTGGAACGTCTGTGAGAGTGGGAAACCTTGATACCGAAGGTAACACCCTTGCCACAATAATCACACTTAGCCATTCACTGCACCTCCTATCTGCATAGTAAGTCGATTTTTGCGCTCTTCGAACGCGCTTACATATAATAGCAAAGGTTTCAGAAAAAAGCAAGTGTTTTTTGCAAAATTTTTTACTTTTTCAAAATATTATTGCTATTCTGTGAACAAGCCGTTATAATGTCATAGAATGTTAATTATAAAGGAGAGAATTGGCCTTATGAATCAGATGCACAGCGTTCTTTTGAAGGATTTGGTTGAAGAGTTTTCCCTGGAAATAATCCACAAGGCAACTGATTTTGATAAGATTCGCCTGCTGGTGGAGGATGTATCCCGTCCCGGTCTGCAGCTTGCCGGATATTTCTATCACTTTGAGCCTATGCGCCTGCAGGTCTTCGGCAACATGGAAGCCAGTTATATTGAAAAGCTTTCTGAGGCAGAGCGTGCAATGATTTTTGACCGCTTTCTTTCTTATAAATTCCCCGCGCTGCTGATTGCCCGTGCAATCCCCGTAGACCCCCATCTGGTGGAGATGGCGCAGAAGCATAATGTAACGATCCTGCGCAGCAAGGAAGCTACTTCCACCATCGTTTCTGAAATTATCACCTATCTAAAGTCCGCCCTGGCTCCCAGAATCACCCGCCATGCGGTGCTGATGGAAATCTACGGCGAAGGCCTTCTGCTGATGGGTGAGAGCGGCATGGGTAAGAGTGAGACTGCGATCGAGCTGCTCAAGCGCGGCCACCGCATGATCGCCGACGATGCGGTTGAAATCCGCAGAGTTTCCGGCGATACCCTGATGGGCACTTCTCCCGAGCTTGTCCGCAATTATGTGGAACTGCGCGGCATCGGTATTATCAATGTGGCAAAGCTCTTTGGTATGGGTGCTGTCAAGGCAGAAAATGAGATCAATCTGATTGTGAATGTGGTTCCCTGGGATCAGCACGCATCCTATGACCGCCTGGGCCTGGAAGACCAGTATACGGAGCTTTTGGGTGTGAAGGTTCCCACCTACACCATTCCCATTTCCCCCGGCCGTAACCTGGCTGTGATTCTGGAGGTTGCCGCTATGAACAACCGTCAGCGTAAGATGGGCTATAATCCCGCCAAGGAGTTCACCGAGCAGATGAACCGCTTCTATATGCAGAATACCGGCAACGGCTAAGGAGCCTTACATGAAGGAATTTACCATAGGCAAGAATGATGCCGGACAGCGGCTGGATCGCTTTTTGAGCAAAGCGGTGCCCCTGCTGCCTGCGTCATTGGCCCAAAAATATATCCGCATCAAGCGCATTAAACTCAACGGCGGCAGAGCGGAGCGGGACACCCGGCTGAATGCCGGCGATGTGCTGCAGCTTTATATCAACGATGAGTTTTTCGATAAGCCCCGGGAGGACAATGCATTCTTAACGGTGGCAACCCCAAAACTGAATATCGTCTATGAAGACGAGCATATTCTGCTGGCAGATAAGCGTCCCGGCCTGGCGGTCCATCCCCACGACGGCGCTGAATACGGCAGAACCCTCATTGACCATATCCAGGCCTACCTCTATCAGAAACGGGAATGGCGGCCCCGTGAAGAGAATGCCTTTACCCCTGCGCTGTGCAACCGTATTGACCGCAATACCGGCGGTATTGTGATCGCCGCCAAGACAGCGGAGGCTCTGCGGGTCATGAATCAAAAGATCAAGGACCGGGAGCTGGATAAGCGCTACCTTGCCATTGTGGAAGGAACGCCCAAGCCTCCCAGAGGCAGCCTGAAGGGGTATCTTTTCAAGGATGCCAAGAAGAACCGGGTTTTTGTCACCAATACGCCCCAGCCCGGCTCCAAAAGCTGCCAGACCAACTATATCACCCTGGCAAGCCGGGGCGGTCTTTCTTTGGTGGAGTGCGAGCTGATCACCGGCCGTACCCATCAGATCCGTGCCCAGTTTGCCCATGCAGGCCATCCCCTTTTGGGTGACGGCAAGTACGGCAAGCTGGATAAGCGCTTCGACCGGACTTACCAGGCGCTGTATTCCTATAAACTGACCTTCAACTTCACCACCGATGCCGGTGCGCTGGAATACCTGAACGGCAAGTCCTTCCGGGTAGAGAAGGTGGACTTTGCAGAGGAATATTTTCCGGATACCAAGATTTAAGAAGGCATAATCCTATGAAACTCTTTATTACCAGCTCTCCCTTTGTGGAGGGTGCGGATGGCCCTCTGATGGACCCCCAAAACGGTTTGATCAGACGGCTGAAGCAGGTGCTGCCCCCCTATTGCCGGTGCCTGTATATTTGTTCCAGCCCCGACCGCCGGGACTTAAACTGCACCTTCGGCGCGGACATCTTTCAGATTTTTGCCCAGGAAGGCATGCCCTTCAGCCATTATGCGGTGCTGGACGGCGAAAACTTCTACGAAGCCAGGAAACTGGTAGGGGAGAGCGACCTGATTGTTTTGGCAGGTGGCCATGTGCCCACCCAAAACGCGTTTTTCCACAAGATCCATCTTCCGGAGCTGCTGCGGAACTATGACGGTGTAGTGATGGGCATCAGCGCAGGTTCTATGAATATGGCAGAGCTTGTGTATGCCCAGCCGGAGGAACCCGGCGAATCCGCCCCCGATTATCAGCGCTTCATTCCTGGTCTGGGAATTACAGACATCAACATCCTGCCCCATTACCAGAAGGTAAAGGACTACCGGGTGGATGGTCTGCATCTGTTTCACGATATTACATTCCCTGACAGCATGGGCCGCTGCTTCTTTGCACTGCCTGACGGCAGCTACATCTACCAGGATGAAGAGAAGCAGCTTCTGTGCGGCAAAGGTTACAGTGTCATTGACGGCGTTATGGAGCTGATCAATGATAATGAAGAGACTTTGGATTTAAATGAGGAAGACCATGAAAACAGAAACTAAGAAAAAGAATAAAAAATGGATCCGGCCCCAGCATAAGTACTTGATCCCCGTTCTGCGGGATATTGTAAAACCTCTTTTTTGCTGGCTGTATGGCATGAAGATCGAAAAATTTAAAGAAGAGAACGGACGCCAGTATTTGGTGCTTGCCAACCACCAGACCGGCTTCGACCAGTTTTTCCCCAGCTTTGTGTTTAAGCAGCACCTTTATTACGTGGCCTCCGAGGATATTTTCTCCATGGGTTGGCTGTCCAAGATCATCCAGTGGCTGGCGGCTCCCATTCCCATCAAAAAGCAGGTCACAGATATCCGTGCGGTGATGAACTGCCTGAAGGTCGCCAAGGAAGGCGGCAGCATTGCCATGTTCCCGGAGGGCAACCGTACCTTCAGTGGTGTCACCGGTGCCATCAACCCTGCCGTGGGCGGATTGGCAAGAAAACTGGGTTTGCCCATTGCTTTTCTGAAGATTGAAGGCGGCTATGGCATCCAGCCCCGCTGGAGTGATGTGCGCCGCAAGGGCAAGATGAAGGCTTATATCAGCCATGTGCTGGAGCCAGAGGAGTATAAGGGCTGGAGTAACGATGAGATGTATCAGTACATCTGCAAAGCGCTCTACCAGAATGAGGCCAACTCCGATGCATCTTTCTATCATAAGAAGAGCGCTGAGTACCTGGAGCGTGTTCTGTATGTCTGTCCCCATTGCGGTATTACCCATTTTGAAAGTAATGGTGACACCGTCAAGTGTATGTCCTGCGGAAGATCCGCCAAGTACCTGCCCACCAAGGAATTCTCCGGAGATTTCCCCTTCCGCTATATGCTGGACTGGTATACCTATCAGGAAGACTACATCAATCACCTGGATACCCTGACTTTGACGGAGCAGCCCATCATCCGGGATAGCTGCGATCTCTATGAGGTTTCTTTGTACAGCAGGAAAAAGCTCCTGGCGGAAAATGTGGAACTGGCGCTGTATGGCGACCGGATCGAGATGTCCGGCGGATTCAATGAGGTGTTCCGCTTTCATGAAGTGGAAAATATTACCATTTTGGGTAAGAATAAGCTGGACATTTACCATGCGGATATGGTATACCAAATCCAGGGCGATAAGCGTTTCAATGCCCTTAAGTATTTGAATTTGTACCATAGATATAAAAACATAACTACGGAGGTTCAAAATGGAAGCTTTTTGGGACTATAGTGTATGGGGCTTCTTTAATATTTTTGCGATCCTGCTGGTCAGCCTTTTGGTGGCAAATGCCATGAAAAAGATGATTCCCGCACTGGAAGCATCCCTGATCCCCACATCTGTTTTGGCAGGTATTCTGCTGCTGGTATTCTCCATGATTTACGATCAGTTTACAGATGTCAAATTCTTTGATTCCAAGCTCTTTGGCCAAAACGGCTATGCCTACATGGAAATGATTACATACCATACCTTGGCATTGGGCTTTATTGCCGGCAGCTTGAAGACCACCGGCGGCAAGCTTTCCAAGAAGCGTGCCACGGAAATTTTCAACACCGGTGTTACCACCGTCAGCACCTACCTGGTGCAGGCTGTGGTTGGCATGGGCATCACCATGATCGTGGCGCTGATCCTGCCCGGTTTCTTCCAGGCAGCCGGTCTGCTGCTGCCCTTCGGTTTTGGCCAGGGTACCGGCCAGGCTATGAACTACGGCAATATTTATGAAACCCAGTTTGGCTTTGCCGGCGGAAAGAGCTTTGGTCTGACCGTGGCGGCTTTGGGTTTCCTCAGTGCAAACATCGGCGGTGTCATCCACCTGAACATTCTGAAAAAGCGTGGCTATATTAAGAGCAAGAAGTCCGCGGAAGGCGCAATCTCCGAAAACGAGATCCAGTCCCTGGACGAAATTCCTATGCAGGAATCTATCGATAAGTTCACCATCCAGGTGGCATTGATTGTTTTGTCCTACCTGCTGGCATATGTGCTGATGTGGATCCTGGGCAACCTGATTCCCGGCATGAAGGCGGTCATTTACGGCTTTAACTTCCTGCTGGGCGTGCTGGCAGCCACTTTGGTGAAGACTGTGCTGAACTTCCTCCGCAAGAAGGGCATTGCAAAGCACGAGTACACCAATAACTTCCTGCTGACCCGTGCCAGCAACTTCTTCTATGACATCATGGTGGTGGCCGGTATTGCAGCTATCCGCCTGGATCTGATCGATGACTACTGGGGCATCCTGCTGATCCTGGGCGTTGCAGGCCTGGTGGTTACCTATGCTTACAACCGTGTGGTTGCCAATGTGCTGTTCAAGGAGTATAAGGAAGAGCAGTTCCTGGCAATGTACGGCATGCTTACCGGCACAGCAAGTACCGGTGTCATCCTGCTGCGGGAAGTGGACGGTGATTTCAAGACTCCCGTATCCGATAACCTGGTCTATCAGAATTTCCCGGCCATTGCCTTTGGCTTCCCCATTATGCTGCTGGCAACCCTGGCACCGGTGAAGCCCGGTCTGACCATGATTCTTCTGACTCTGTTCCTGCTTGTTATGAATGTGATCCTTTTCCGGGCGCAGATCTTTAAAAAGAAGAAAGCAAAGGTATAATAAAACTCCCGCAGACCCATCGGTCTGCGGGAGTGCTTTTTAAAGGATTTCGGTAATAATACCGCCGCCCACAACCATATCGCCATCATACAGCGCTACGGTTTGACCGGGAGTCATAGCCCGCTGGGGCGCATCAAATACCACTTTGGCCTTGCCGCCTTCCATGGGGCATACCGTAGCCGGCTGGGGAATGTGACGGTATCGGGCCTTTGCCATTACCCGAATGGGTTCTGTCAGCTCTTCA
>JAFOBK010000265.1 GCA_017381835.1 Oscillospiraceae bacterium
GAATGGCAGGAGCAAGGAAAGAGAAAGCATTGCCCTTGTCCCGGAAAATGGTATGGCACCACAGATCCAGCCAGGCATCTGCCTCGCCGAACTTGTGACCTTTTTCCACCAGCCGTTCGGTGATATTTCTGGGCATGCAAACAAACCCATGCCTGGGCGTGGTGTACACATTACCATCGGGACACTCTTTACCCGAGCATTGCAGGACCCAGTCGGTGATCCGGTACGTCAGAATCTTGGTGCCTGGGTCCAGTGTGTAGGTGATATAGCCCAGCATCTGAAGCTCGTCCATGATCTCCAGTACCTCCCGACGGCTCTTAACCCCTAAAATGCTCTTGAGGCCAACAACACCGCCAACCCAGGAACCGACCTCCACAGCGTTCCTGTAGCCGCAGTAGCAGGCAAAACCTTTACGAAAGGCAGCACGGGATACCAACCGCAGAAAATAGATCAAAAGCCCTTTTGCATCATAGGGAATCTCATCTCTGAGAATCTTAACCCAGTTAAATTTCGCCAAGCATTTCAAGGTTGCTTCCTCCTTCCTCGCAATATAAAAAACAGGTGATATGACCGGGCATCCGCCTATCCATATCACCTGATACTGTTTCTCTCTATATTCACAGGAAAAACCTCATTTCTTCTCTATACACCGGATAATTGGCCGTTCATGTACGCGATCAGACGCTCGGTATAAATCCGTATGTATTTCTGGTTCGTACCGATATTGGCGCCGATGGATGCAAAGGGTTCCCGGCCTTCGGCAATGAGTTTGGACAACTGCCTGGGCGATACGCCCAGGTATTGGGATGCCACTTCCCGTGGGACGTGGTTGGGATATTTTTCTCTCAGCATATTAGCTTCTCTCTGCGTCATGTGTACTTCCTCCCTTCTCCGCGCGCCACCGCTCAAAGGAACGCATATTCTCCGGGTCCTCGTAGAATCGGATGACTGCCTCCAGAAATGTGGCGCATAATAGCTGCTTCTCCATACCGGGAATCAGATTGGGCTGTATTTTCACTGCGCTCCCGATGGGGATCACCTCCTGATAGAATGTTCTTCACCCCAAACAGTTGTTATAAATCACCATTTGGTTGATTCTGTTATAATTTTACATTTCCCATACTCATTTGTCAATAAATATTCCACCATTTGGTGATATGTTTCACAAAGTTTAGTTAAATCAACAAAGCGGCTTGCAAAACGTGTTTCAATCTGCTATAATACGGATACCGATACCAAAGAAGGAGCTGAAGCAAAATGAGTATGGACGAAAAAGAGCAGGTCATCAGTGAAAGCCTAAAGGATGTGGATGTGGTATACACCAAGTTTGGTAGCAGACTGCGTCAGATTCGAAAAGAAATGGGTTTGACACAAGATGAGTTCGCCAAGCTACTGGGCACGTCCAAGCAAATTCTCAGCCGGTACGAACGGGAAGATCGCTCCCCCAGAATTGAAGTGGTACGCAAATATGCTGAGGCTTTGAAGGTATCCGCAGATTATCTGCTGGGTGACGATGAAGCCGAGGCGATATCCTCCATGTTCTGGACACAGAAAAAGGAGAAGCCCTTCTACAAGATCTTTATCGAAGTTACCGCAAATCAAATGGGTCTGGACATTCCCGGGGTAGTACAGAAAACCGGTCTGACCGACAAGCAGGTCCGGACCATTATCACTCGGCAGATGAAGGTTGCCCCGTTGGATCTGGCAATGCAGCTTTCCGACACTTTGAATGTGCCTCTGGAAGTCTGGCTGGGTATCGAAGATTACACCCCTGCAGAAGTGTCCACAGATGCCTATGAGGTTGCCCGTGCCTACGACCAGGCCGATATCAAATCCAAGAATATGGTCAGAATGGCACTGGACTTGGAGCTGGTAAAGGAGGGAACTGATTGAACGCTGTTGTCTATGCCCGTTTTTCCAGTCATAGACAGGGTGAGCAGTCCATCGAGGGTCAGGTCGCGGAAGCAGAACGCTTCGCCGCTGCCCATGGGTTGACCATTGTAAAAGTCTATGCCGACCGCGCGCAGACCGGGCGAAACGACAATAGAGAACAGTTTCAGCTTATGCTTGCCGACGCGGCAAAACACGCATTCGATGCTTTGATCGTCTGGAAGACGGACCGAATCGGACGAAACAAAGAGGAGATCGCACTCAACAAATACCACCTGAAGAAAAACGGTGTTAAAATTTACTATGTTGCCGAAGCCATCCCGGATACCCCGGAAGGTATCATTCTGGAAGCCGTCATTGAAGGAATGGCCGCATACTATTCCGAGCAGCTTTCCCAGAATGTCCGCCGAGGTATGAAAACCAGTGCCCAGAAGGGACGGTATACCGGCGGCACCTGTCCTCTGGGTTACACCATCAATGCGGACAAAAAATACGAGATTGATCCCAAATACGCACCTGTGGTGAGAGATATCTTTCAGCTTTACTCCGAAGGAAAAACAATCACTGAGATTGTTAAAATTCTGAACGACAAGGGGTTGCGAACCTCAAGAGGCTATGCTTTCACCCATAACAGCCTGCGGACCGTACTGAAAAATAAGAAATATATCGGCACCTACGAGTATAACGGGGAAGTCTGCATTGAAAACTCAGTGCCACCCATCGTAGATGTGGATGTGTTCAATAAGGTTCAGGATCTGCTGGCATTCAATCAGAAAGCTGGCGCACACAAAAAAGCAAAGGTGGATTACATCCTGTTCGGAAAAATATTTTGCGGCAAATGCGGTGCCGGCATGACCGGTATCTGCGGAACCAGCAAGCAGAAGGTAAAGCACCACTACTACATCTGCAGCGCAAAAAAGAAAAAGCTCTGCACCAAGCGGGCTGTCCGGCAAGATTGGATCGAAACCCTCGTGCTGAAGCATTTGCTCAGACTGGTTCGGAACGAAGAATTGTTGGAATTCATTGCAGAGAATACCTACCAGTATTTTCTC
>JAFOBK010000266.1 GCA_017381835.1 Oscillospiraceae bacterium
ACGGACTTGATGACGATAGCGGAGGGCTTGCCGGTAACGGTGCGAGCGTGAGCGAATGCTGCCTCGATTGCGTCGAAGTCATGGCCGTCGATAGCCTGAACGTCGAAGCCGAATGCAACCAGCTTGTCAACGATGGGGTAGGGGCTCATAACGTCAGCGATGTTGCCGTCGATCTGCAGACCGTTGTTGTCAACAACGATGCACAGGTTGTCCAGCTTGTAGTGAGCTGCTGCCATGCAAGCTTCCCAAACCTGGCCTTCCTGGATTTCGCCGTCACCCAGCAGGGAGTAGACGCGGTTAGCCTTGCCGGTGTGCTTAGCTGCCAGTGCCATACCAACAGCGGTGGAAACGCCCTGGCCCAGAGAACCGGTGGACATATCAACGCCGGGAACCATGTTCATGTTGGGGTGACCCTGCAGGTAGGAGTCAATGTGACGGAAGTTGGGCAGATCTTCCACGGGGAAGAAACCACGGTGTGCCAGGGTGGAGTACAGGCCGGGAGTGGTGTGGCCCTTGGACAGAACAAAACGGTCACGGTCAGCCCACTTGGGGTTCTTGGGATCGATGTTCATTTCCTTGAAGTACAGGTAGGTATAAACGTCAGCTGCGGACAGAGAGCCGCCGGGATGGCCTGCCTTTGCACCGTAAACAGCATCAATTGCGCCGATACGGATCTTGCAGGCAGTGATTTGCAGTTGCTTCTTTTCACTGGAAGTCATGGTTTTCCTCCTTAGTTTTATCTAGCCTGTGATTACAGGTCTTTGATTACAAATTCATTGCGGTCAGGCCGCACTGATTTAGAATATCTTACCATTAAAAGCAGTTTTGCGCAAGACTTTTGCGGGAAATCCTGAAAAGTTTTCTTTATAGAAAGGAAGCAGTCCGTCATACAACGGACTGCTGAACCCTTTACTCCTGTATCTCCGGCAAAGCCGCCGGTTCATCCGGGTTTTCTTCCACCGGCATCTGCTGCACGACCTTCTGCTGCATTTCTGCTTCATACCCGGCAAACAGCTTCTTACGCATACTCAAATAGACAATGGCACCTACAGGGATCACAACCTGGCAGGTGGCGCCGCCGGTGCTGTAGCAAATCAGACTTGTGTAGCTCAGGAACGCTCCCACATTGAAGTTTATCCGGAACTGCTCCGGTGCGGCAATCACACTGAGAATTACATATCCCAAGGCAATCAGCAGCAGCCACAACCACTTTCTGCGGATCTTATGCCGGCAGCAGTCCACAAACACCCAGATTACAAAGACAATCTCCAGGATTCCAATCACCAGGAACGTCCACTGGGCTGCGTTGGCGCCCTGCATATGGCCCAAAGTACCGGTTACGGTCACGGGCTGATACGCATTGAGGTAGAATGCCGTCAAACCCTCATATCCCTCTATCCGGGCAACATCCACCAGGAATTTTTGCTCTCCCGCTGTCATCATATAGCGGACATTGGTGGAGGAAACACCGTTTTTTACTGTCTTATTGATATTGGATGCCACCAGCGTATACTGCCCCATCTCAGCCAGATCCGGCTGAAGACTTGCATACATCTGTTGGAAGTCCGCTTCGTTGACACCTTCGTAAATCGCGTCCTGCGCGGTGTCATAGTCATCGGCAATCATGGCATCCAGCAGTTTCTCCGTATCCGCCCGCAGCTGCGGATCCTCTATCTTATCAGAAAGCTTCACGGCCATTTTTTCTGCCGCTTCCCATTCATCCTTTGCGCCGCAGCCTGCCAGCAAAAGCAGGGACAAAACCAGCAGGAAGCAAACTAATCTTCCGTATTTTTTCATGCATTCTCCTCCTTGCCATATTATAGGCACATTGTATCACAGTATTCTCACAGCTACAAGAGCCGGGAATTCAGATAGTTCAGCACCCGCTTTTTGTCCCCCGACCACAAGGGTGCTACCAGATTCCGTTTGGCACCGTCGCCGGTGATTCGGTGGACGGTTACATGGGACGGCACTTCCTTCATGCATGTGCAGAGCCAGTCGCCGTATTCCTCCAAGGAAAGGCAGGCAAATTTCCCCGCCAGATAGTCCTTTTCCAAATCCGTTCCCTTCAAAACATGAAGCAGATGGAATTTCACCCCGTCGGTACCGGCGTCCACCGCCGTCCGGGTGGTCTGGGCTGCCATCTCCATGGTCTCGCCGGGAAGTCCCAGGATAATATGGGTCACTACCTCGATCCCCGCCTCTTTCAGCCGTTTCACAGCCTCAAAATACGTTTGGTTTACATAACCTCTTCTAATATAGCAGACGGATGCTTCATGGATGGTCTGCAAGCCCAGTTCTACCGTCACCGGCTTGATGGCATTGACTTCGCTGAGCACCTCCATCACATCCTCGCCCAGGCAATCAGGACGTGTACCGATGGCAAGACCTACGATCTCCTCAGGGGTGATGGCTTCCAGATAGCGGCTTCTTAAGACCGCAGCCGGTGCGTAAGTATTGGTAAAGGACTGAAAATAGGCCATGTATTTTCCGCCCTTATTTTTCTTCTCCACCCATTTTTTCGCTTCCTGAAGCTGGGAAGTGATGCTGCCGCAGCGAATCGCAAAATCGCCGCTGCCGGTTTCATTGCAGAAAATACAGCCGCCGGTGCCTGCGGTGCCATCCCGATTGGGGCAGGAAAAGCCCCCGTCAATGGAGAGTTTATACACCTTGCAGCCAAATTTTTCCTGATAATGCTGATTCAGTGTGCGATACACCGGCTCACCCCCTTTTTTCTTATAATACCAAGAAACAGTGAAGATTGCAATTGTACACACCGATCCAAAATATAATAAGCAAAATCCCCTGTATCGGTTTCGATACAGGGGATTCTTTTTAGAAGCTCATGCCAGCGGACTTTCTGGCCTTTTCCATGACTTCCATCACATTCCGGGAGATTTCCATGTTCTTACGGAACACATCCTTCTTGCCCTCGGCAAGGAGCTTACTGATGGTCTGGATCTCATAGAACCACTGATCTTCGGGAAGTTCCAGTTCCTCCCGGTTTTTGCCCTTGGTGCGGGAATTATTGCCGGCGGGGCCCATATCCTCCGCGCCCCGGCGAACCAGCCGGACGGTGCGCAAGTTACCTGCACCGGGGGTGATGTGGATATATCCCTTGTCACCCAGCAGCTGGAAGCTGTTGTCACACATGGTGTCCTTTGCGCCGATGCACTGGCACACCACATCTCCATACTGGAGCATTACCGTGCCGTGGAGGTCAATGCCGTTTTCATGAAGGCCTGCAAAGTACTGCACTTTATCGGGCATGCCCAGCAGCGCAACGGCCAGGTAAATATTGTACACATTGATATCCATCAGGCAGCCGGTTTTGAAATTGGGATCAAAGATATTGGTCTGCTCACCGGCCATCAGATTATCATAGCGGGAGGAATACTGGCAGAAGGTGGCATTCACCATCTGGAGCTTACCTACCTTGGGCATCTGCTCCTTCACCCAGGCAAAATGGGGATGGTAGAGTGTGGTGATCATCTCAATCAGGCACAGATCCTTTTCCTTTGCCAGGGCGATCAGCTCATCGGCCTCTGCCGCGGTGGGCACAAAAGGCTTTTCACACATAACATTCTTGCCGTGTTCCAGCGCCTTCTTCACATGGGTATAATGGAGGCTGTTGGGAGAGGCGATATAGATGAAATCCAGTTCCGGATCGCTGCACAGTTCATCCAGATCCGTGTAGACCTTCTCCACGCCGAATTCCTCCGCCAGCTTCTTACCGGTTTCATATTTGCGGGAGTAGACTGCTGCGCATTCGATGCCCTCAGTCACTGCAACCTTGCTCAAAATAGTGCGGACAATGAATCCGCTACCAATGGTTCCGATTTTCATGGGATTTCCTCCTTAAAATTCGTCGATCAGCGTCATACCCAGGGATATCAGATAATCCTGGGCATCCAAAAAACGCTGACGGTTAAAATGTTCCGGTCGGTGAGCATCTACACCGATGATGGCGGTGCAGCCGTGGTCTGCCGCAGCCTCCCAAAAGAGCTTGCAGGGATAGCCCAGACCCTTTTGCCGTCCTCTGCCCTGCTTATCTATACCGTAGAGGTTATACTCCAAAGGCATGTCCAGTTCCTTTGCCTTCCGGCAGATGCTGTGCACCATCTCTTTGCACACATCGTCATATTGGGGATAATCCGCTAAACACAGCTCCGGATGAGCAAGGTAGGCAAACAGACCTGACTCCATACCTGTCAGCGTGCAGCGCAGATATTCTTCTACCTGCTCTGCCTTGGTGGAACGGGCATAGTAATGGTGCAGATGTTCATCGTGGCTGGCACAGTGGACACCCAAAATGAGATAATCCAGCTTTGGCTTCACAGTTTGGAGCCAATCAAAATACCGCGGAAAGCATTCACACTCCAGGGCGATTTTGATTTGGATCTTATCTTTGTATTTTTCTTTCAGCGCCTGCATATCGGCAATATAGGTGTCCAATTCCTCCACCTTGATGCGCTGGCGGGTATCAATTTCCTGATAACCGTCCGCAAAAGGCCAGGGGGTATGCTCGGAAAAACCCAGCACACTGAAACCGGCATCAATGGCGGCATTGACAAATTCCTCATCGGTACCCCAGGCATGGCCGCACCGGGCCGTATGGGAATGGTAATTCTTTAGCATTGCCTTCAACCCTTTTCCGCATTTTTCTTATTATATCACAGCCAGCTTTCGGTGAGCAAGAAAAAAATCCCCACATCCGTCATGGATGTGGGGATTTGAGGCTTATTTCATGGGGATTGCGAAGGCCTGGTAATAGCTTACCTGAACTCCAATGTAGTCAGTTCCGCCCTCTGCCCATTGATAGATATTCATTCCTTGGTCGCTAAAGGAACATTCCAATTCCTGGTCAGGATGCTCTGAAATATTGGAGATTCCTCCTAACCATGCCGCGCTGTCCGGCAGTTCACACAAGTATCCGGGGCCGGAATAGAGTGTTCCATCATAAAAGATGCTTAGGGTTTGTCCTTCCCAGGAAAAATGCTCCCGGCTTTCTCCCTCCCAGCCTTCCAGCATTTCCATGAGCTTGATCCAGGTCCCTGTATCTTTTATATAGTATCTTCTGTTTCCATGGCCTTGCACATAATGCACATCTTCCAGTCCCAGGCCGATAATAAAGTGCTTTCCTTTGCCAGGACCCCTCTGGATATAGCCATGAATTTCATATACCTCATCGCCCATCCAATGGGATCCAGAAAAAATCGGGAATATGCTCACCTGCATAAGCGGAAGCAGCTCTTCCAGCGTTTCCCGGTCGATTTTCTCCGTGATATCCTGATCTACAAACTCATGCACCGTATCCATGCTGATCTCCGCCCCCTGGGGTGCCACCGGTAGGGTTTTCACCACACTGAAAAAATCCAGATCCGACTTTGGAGAAAAATACCGCCGGGTGATGACCCGGGCATCCATCAGAAGCAGCACTGTCAGCAGCGCAATCACCAGGAAGGCGATAACCAGTTTTCGAAAAAGGGTATTCTTTTTGATCTTCTTTTGGGTATAGTCCATGGTATTCAGAAAATTGAATTCCGACTTCTCCCGATAGTCCTTCTGCTCGATTCGCTCACCGCTGAGAAGTTCATTGATGCTGATGTCCAAAGCTTCACACAGGGGCTTCATCAAAGAAACCTCCGGCATACCTCTGCCGTTCTCCCATTTGGAAATGGCACGATCCGTAATGCCCAATTTCTCTGCCAGATCCTTTTGGGTCATATTCTTCTCTTTCCGAAGCTCCGAAATAAAAGAGCCGATCCGTTTCTGATCCATAAGCTCACCACCCATACATTTCTTATAGGGCAAGTATAGCACATCCATCCCCAAATTGCACCAAACGAACCGTAGAGTTAAGAAAATATCCCATCTGCGCCGAATAACCCCATCCGTTCATTCTTGCTATTCCCTCCACCCCGTGATATACTGAAACAAATCAAAAAGGAGAACAAACATGGCAAATTATCGTTATCTTTCATTAAGAGAACAGCCTGCGCTGATGGAAACTGCCGCCCGGTGGTTCAACAGCAAGTGGGGCGTCCCTACCGAAGCTTACCTGGAATGCATGGAAAGCTATTTGGGCAAGGAAACCGAACTGGGCTGGTTTTTATGCCTGGACGGCGAGCAGATTATTGGCGGTCTGGGTGTTATCGAAAATGATTTCCACGACCGGAAGGATCTGACCCCCAATGTCTGCGCCGTTTACACTGAGGAAACCTACCGCTGCCAGGGTGTTGCCGGTCAGTTGCTGAACATGGCTGTGGAAGATTTGCGCGCAAAAGGTATCTCCCCCGCCTATTTGGTCACCGATCACACCGGCTTCTATGAGCGCTACGGCTGGGAATTTCTGTGCATGGTTCAGGGCGACGGCGAACCGGACATGACAAGAATGTACATCCACAAATAAGCAAAAAGAGAGCAGCAAAAGGCGGTCCCGCTTAGTGCTGCTCTCTTTTTATTTTATCGGAAGTCAAAGGAAATGACGGGAATCCGTTCGCTTCCCCAGCTTTGCAGGGGTGTCAGCACCAGCTGATCGCAGATTTTTTCCGTCTTAATGTGATAAGCGCGCTTTCGGTTATCTTCCACATGCAAGGAGAATTGCACCTCACCCTGCAAGTAGCCTGTCAGGATAAATTCCTTGCACAGCACTGTGGGAAGCGCCGTCTGAGGATGATCCAGGCGCTGATTGGAGCGCATGCACCGCGCCTGCTCCACCCAGGAACCGGGAAGGGTCTTTCGATTCAAATCACTGTCAAAGACCAGGTGGACACTTTGCATCTGATGGGCAGGGAAAGTATAAGTAATCGCCGCGCCAGGGTTACATTCGACATATTCTCCGCCCCCGTAAATAGCATGGCTCCGGTCAATACCGCTGCGGATGCCATCGTCTGCGCCACTGAGCTGTGCATCCATGCAGGCCTGAGAAACCGCTCTGCGCTTAGAGGGCAGGAAGCAGTCAGCATCCAAAAGGAGTCCCTGCAGGGCTGCCAAATGATTCAGATACACATCATGGGGTGCGCATTCCTCGGTCACTGCCAGGAAGGCTGCCTTGCCTACTGCCTCACCCAAGAGTGCGCAGGTGGCCATAACACGGACACTGCTCAAAGCAAAGTGAGTGACACTGATATTTCTGCCGGCAAAGAAGAGGTTATCCACATTGGCAGAATAGAGGGTACGGTAAGGAATGGAATAAGGTGCGGGGGTGGCAATATCCGTATTGGGTGTGCCTTTGTGGTAGAAGCCGCCGGGGAAATGGTCATCCAAAGGCCAGCCGCCAAAGGCAATCTCATCAGGGAACACCACACCGTCGGACACGTCCCGCTGGGTGAGAATATATTCGCCCACCATTCTGCGGGATTCCCGCTTGCCGGGCATAAATCCCAGGAAATCCAGATCCCAGTTTTCTGCCTTAAATTTGGGGGTGCGCTTGATGTAATCCCAAGTACCGGTGGCCAGCTCCAGCAGCTGATCCCGAATTTCCTCCGTATCGCCGATGCTGTCCCGATTACCGCCCAATTCCAGATACCAGAAATTCTCCGCATCATTATAAAGATCCGGCATCCGATCCTCAAAGTTCTTGTCTTCCAGGTGACTGCTCCAGGTATGGGGATAGTAAGGAATCGGATTTGCCGTTTCCCGACCCTGGATCAGGCAGGACATGCCCATAGTCATACGGTCTCCCTGGGCAAGGGGGGTATCTTCGTTACATTCCGCGCCGGCTTCCCGGCCGATCCGGAAGTCCGCACCGCTTAAAGGTGCCAAAATGCTGTCACCGGAGCAATCGGCAAAGAATTTCGCCTCCACCCGGATAAAGCGCTGGGTGGTCATCTGATAGCCGGTGACGGAGCGGATCCGGCGGCTTCTGCCGTAAGCGTACTCGCCTTCTTCCGTTTCGCAGTCCATGCAGGTGCAGTTCAACAGAAGCTGAATATTCTTCTCCCGGCGGATAAAATCATACAGCACCGTATCCCAAACCGCATAGCTCTTGGTAGGGTTGCGGTAATGGTTTTCCAGGATAATCTCCTCAATAATGCCGGTTTCCCGATTGGACTCTCCCCGGGCACCGCTGATCCACATGCGGATCTCAGAGGAAGCATTACCGCCGAGAACCGCCCGCTCGTGCATCAGCACCACCTGCAACCCCTCCCGGGCTGCGGAGATGGCCGCCGCCATACCTGAAAGGCCGCCGCCTACCACACACAGATCGCAGGAAAGAACTCTTGTTTCTAGCATGGTGTTACCTCACTTGTTAGGCTTCAGCTGGCTAAATTCTGCGTAAGAGCGTTTAAATTCACGAACAATCGCACCCAAATCGGAACTGTAATTTAAGAACTGGGCGCCCATATCCAAATATTTCTGGCCGGCCTGGGTATTGCCAACAGGCAGACCCCACCACTTACCGTGGCGCTTGGCTGCCGCGGCCACAACCTTGATAGCCTCATCCAGCTCAGGGCTGCCGCCCTGGACACCCAAACTGGCGCTCAAATCACCGGGGCCTACAAAGAAGGCATCCACACCGGGGACGGCAGCAATATCATCAATGCAGTCCAGGGCCTCGCGATCCTCAATCTGCAGCATCACAAAGGTCTCTTCCAGGGCGCACCGGATATTATCAGCCACATTGTCCAGCATATAGCAGCTGTCCGCACCGGCAAAATCCCGACCGCGCTGACCCAAGGGGCCATATTTAGCATTACGAACGATCATTTGCGCCTCTTCCGCACTCTTTACATGGGGTACCATGATACCTGCAGCGCCGTCTTCAAAGGCTCTAAAATAGTCCAAATAGCCCTGTTTACGGATACGAACCAGGCAATCGGTGTCTGTGACACGAGCACCCTGGATCATGTGGAATACATCCATCTGGCTGCAGGGTTTATGCTCCATATCCAGCCACAGGCAATCAAAACCAACATAGCCCGCAAGCTCCGCAATTCGGGAACCGCCAACAGCAACGGCTGTGGAAAGAACCCATTCACCGTTACGGATCTTTGCTAAGGTCTTACTTTTACGCATAGAAAATACCTCCCGATGATTAAGATGATTCAGTAAAATTAATCTTAATAATAAAGTAGCACATTCCATCATCGATTGCAAGAAAACAAAAAGGCACTCTTACAGCAAAATGCAAGAATGCCTTCTTATGAAAATACTATATTAATTACTGCCCTAAACGGGCATCGTCAATGTGCCGGCGATAACTATCTCTAGACAGCGCATAAATAAACTTCTTTTTGAGTTCTCCGGTCTTGGAAAAGATTTCATCTGTGGTATCAACTAGTCGATAGCCATAGGATTCCAGGGATTTCATGGAATTAATGTTCCCTTCCCAAACATCGGCATACAGAATATCAACGGACAGAACTTCAAATACATACTGGTAAAACAATCTTTTGGCTTCCTTCATATGTCCCTTTCTCCAATACTTTGAAGAAAGAAACTGGGACTCGCCTGCTACCAACACGCCATTCTCTATTTTCGGTTTTCCCAGCCGGATGATCCCGATTACCTCATGGGTATCGTTTGAAGTAATCATCCAATTAAGAAAATAATTCTCATACTTCATTAATAGAAGGACAATCTCATCCACATTTTGCGGGACAGAATTGCCGGTGTATTTGTGGATATTCTCATCCTGAGACACCGCAAAATAACCCCGTGCATGTTTTTCAATATCCAAAGGTTCAAGAGCGATTAGGTTTCCTTTTATGGTAATCATAAGGGAATAATCCTCGCTTGATATATAGTATTCTAAATGCATTGTACCACAAAAAAATGAGATTATGAAAGCCCCTGTTGGACTCTGAAGTTTTAACATACATTTTTGAAAAACAACTCAGTCCCCCGGCGAAATCAAAATGACATCCAAAATCATCTTTGAATAGTCATATTCAATGGTAATATCAATCCCACTTTCTTTCAGCGCCTTCATCAACGAAATATGATCAGTCAGAATCACTCCGCTGTGGGTACTAATCGAACAAATCTTACAATCAGAAAATGGCAACAAACCACGATCGAAAACATCTTTCCGGGAAAGCTGTGTATACACACAATCAAACTCGTCCAAAAGAGCCAAATAATCTTCTTCCAACATGAATAAATGTTTATCTGAATAGACAACATAACGCTCACCCATTAGGTCGAAGCATTCTGTTTCATATGTGTTCAATGGGGAGTCCGCATATTCTGCACCAATGGACATCAAAAAAGCAGTTAATGGTATAACAGCATATTCCTCCTCGATACCGTAGTGCATCGTATATACATCCAGCGGCCTGTCATTAAGATAAATCTTCATCACACCTGAGGTATTGAACTTTTGATCAGAAAGTTCAGGGAAAGCAGGGCGTTCATATGTATACAGAACCAACGCAATCAGGAGAACAGCTAAAAATAACACAACAACAATCTTTTTCATTTCTGTACAGCACTCCTTTCCGTCAAAAACAAGTTATATAAGTATATACTAACATAGTCCCCACTACTCTGCAAGCCGCACACTTGAAATATTTATGGTGCGAAAAGCAAATCTCCCCCTGTTGGACTCGATTTGCATTCCTTCCTTTCTCAACGAAAGGAAAGAATAAACGACAATTAAAAATAAAGATAGCATCCTTTTCATTTCGATCACCCCTATTTCCAGAAATAGCGTTATCACAGATAAATATTTAGCGCAGAAAAAGCTCCTTCACCCTATTAGACAGAAACTAAAGCAAGAAAGTTACACTGCAGCTAATATTTTATCTTATTATGAAATATAACCACGGCCACACACAATATAATACATAAATCAGCAAGCAAAAGCCCCCTGTTGGACTCGATTTGCATTCTTCCCTTTCTCAGCGAAAGGAAAGAATAGATGTAGGCCCCAGTTTTTGAACTGAGGCCAGCAAGTGTCCACCGGACACTTGCATGTAAATGGGTTCGAGTCCAACAAAAACACCAATAAAAAAGACACAGTAGCAACTGCTACTGTGTCTTTTTTGGCGCCCCCTGTTGGACTCGAACCAACGACCTGCGGATTAACAGTCCGTCGCTCTACCGACTGAGCTAAGGGGGCAAGATGTTGGCATTATCTATTTTCCCAGGCAGTCACCCGCCAAGTATCGTCGACGCAAATGAGCTTAACTTCTGTGTTCGGGATGGGAACAGGTGGACCCTCATCGCAATCAATACCAACTAATATGGATGGGAATCAACCCATCATTTATGTCAAAATCCTAACGGATTCTAACAGCAAAGAAATTATATCACCGACAGTATTTACTGTCAAGGGATTTTTTAATGGTGACCCATACCGGATTCGAACCGATGTTAACGGCGTGAGAGGCCGCTGTCTTAACCACTTGACCAATGGGCCATTGGTGCACCTTCAGGGACTCGAACCCGGGACCCACTGATTAAGAGTCAGTTGCTCTACCAACTGAGCTAAAGGTGCATATCGTACGGGTACTTCTTTATGCACCCTCAAAACTGAACATTGCTTCTTACTTTTGCAACAAGGATTTGGTCAACACTCTGAGCCTGCTTTTAGAT
>JAFOBK010000267.1 GCA_017381835.1 Oscillospiraceae bacterium
CTATGCTTATTGGTTTGAAGAAGAGAAAGAAGACAATTCATAATCCTGCCGGAAGAGGGAGCAGCGGACCGATTTGGTTTGCTGCTTTTTTATTTGGGCCAGCACTGGTCCAAATGGGTCTGGCTGATTAGATAAACTATATAGAAAGTACGGTAAAACCGAGTAACAGCCTATGAAGCTGCGTGAAAGGAGGGCAGCGCCGATACCGGCACCAACTGCAGCCAATATTTTTATTATAAAAGGAGCGAGCAAATGAAATATGTTACTTATGATCAGCTTCCTCTGATGCTCAATGCGGAGGATGTGCAGCACGTTATGAACATCTCCCGTGCAGGTGCGTACCAGCTCATGCACAGGGAAGATTTCCCCACCATTCTGGTCGGGAAACGCATGGTTGTGCCCCGGGATAAATTCCTGGAATGGGTAGAAAAGAATACAGGGCCTGGGACGAATGGATGCTGAGACACGGGCAGACTTGCTGTTCAAAGTCAGGCGAAGGGTTTCAGACTATATTGAAAAGTCAAATCTTCCACTGGAGCGAACCGGACCGAATGAGTCAGAGGTGGTTTGTCCCAATTGCGGGCAGACGGCCATTCTGATGAAGCTTCCATTTGAGGATCAATATGAATTCTGGAAGTGTCATTCCTGCGGTGAAGAAGGCGATGCAATCAAGTATGCTATGTACCACTTGCGCACAGATGACGAAGAAAAGGCGCTTCTGGATATATGCCGCAAGCTTGGAGTAAGCGTTCCTGCACTGGCCACCATCACAGCGAAGGATTTGATGGAGAAGGAATTTCCTCCTCTGGTTGAACTGATCGAAGGTATGCTTGCGCCCGGTCTGTACATTCTGGCGGGCGCTCCGAAAATTGGCAAGTCCTGGCTTGTTTTGCAAATTGCCCACCATATCAGTACCGGAACACCGCTGTGGAACCGTAAGGTAATACAGTGTGAGGTACTGTACTTATCTCTGGAAGATACGCTTCCGCGCATTCAGCGCCGTCTGATGACGATCTGCGACGGAGAAACGGGCAGAGTAGTTTTTGCAACCGAGGCCGAGATGCTTGGTGATGGGTTCGAGAAACAGCTCACTTCTTACCTGAACAGTAATTCCGATACAAAGGTTGTGATCATTGATACCCTCGCCAAGGTACGGGGTGTAGTGTCCTCATCCAATGTTTACTCCAGTGACTATGCAGCTATGAATATCTTCAAGCACTTTGCCGACAAGTATAAAATTGCGCTGATTCTTGTCCATCATACCAGAAAGCAGGATGCGGATGATACGATGCAAAAGATATCCGGCACGAATGGTCTGATGGGCTGTGCTGATGGCGCGATGATTCTGGAAAAGCCCAACCGTGCAAAGCTGGAGGCCATCCTTACGATGACCAGCCGGGATTTTGAAGATGCAAGGATTCTGCTCCTCCAGAACAAGGAAACCATGTGCTGGGAGTTTGCAGGATATGAAGAGGAACCGGCGGAAGATACTACCGAACCTATTCTGACTGCGATCGCTGAGCTTGTTCATGCCCAGGGGTATTGGAAAGGTTCGGCGGCATCGCTGGTGGAGGAACTTTTGAACCAGAATCCGAATCTGAGAGTATGGCCAAATACATTATCAAGACGGCTGAAAGCAAATGCAAAGCTATTGCAGGAATCATTCGGTGTGCTTTTGACCCAAAGCAGAACCCAGCAAGGGAAGTATATCGAATTGAAGCCTGTGACCGATATGGTCGATATGTCCGATGATTAACCTTGTGGAAACATCGGACATACCGCACATACCGCACAAGAAACCGCCGATGGGGACCTCATTTGAGAACCCTGTCGGCGGTTTCATAATCCATAAAATTTACTATGTATTAACAAATCTATTATTTCTAATTGTGTCAAAGTCTGGTATAATATTGGTGACGAAACACCGTATTTGCCAGCAGAAAGGAGCTAAATATGGCAAATAAACGGGCAAATGGAGAAGGTACTCTTTTCCAGAGAGAAGATGGTATTTGGATCAGCCAGATCATGATCGGGTACAAACCTGATGGTAAGCGCGACATCCGTACCTTTACGGGCAAGACCCGGAAGGAAGCAATCAAGAAGAGAGAAGAGTTCCAGCGCAAGCGGGCAGCAGGTTTGCTGGTTGCCGAAGATACGCGCTTTGATGAGTTCGGAGCAGCCTGGCTGGAGCATCATAAGGACAATATCTCTCCCACTACCCAGGAGCACTACCGCTATACCCTTCAGATCCTGACGGATCATTTCGGTCGGCGGAAACTGGCAGACATCAAGGCTATGGATATTGAGCAGTTTTTGAAGAAGCTGCGTAATGATGGCCGTTCGGATTCTGCCATCGCTCACTGCCGTGGTATGCTGTTCCAGATTTTCAACAAGGCGGCAGCCAATGACCTGATTATGAAGAATCCGGTTCAGTATGCGGACAAGATGCGTAAGCGTCCCAAGAAGCGCAAGGAAGCCTTCACTGCGGATGAAGTTCGTGCGTTGCTCCGAGACCTCCCCGACAATCAGATTGGCTGGAGTATCCGGCTGCTGCTCTGTACGGGTATGCGTGGTCAGGAACTTTTGGCGCTGGAGCCCCGGCATATTGCGAAGGATGGTTCCACCATCACCATTGAGCAGGCGCTGGTTCGCGTGAAGGGGAGCGTAGAGATCGGTACACCCAAGTCTCAGGACAGTTATCGGACCATTCCGGTGCCTGAGAATGTGCAGTACTGTGCCAGACTCCTGCGGGACACTCCCAACAAGTTTATCTGGGAGTCTCCCAAGAATGTGGGGATGCCCTGTAATCCTACCCACCTCGCCGACCGGTTTAAGGCTGCGATCAGCAAAGTGAAGGGTGTCCGTGTACTGACGCCACACTGTTGCCGTCATACCTATGTCTCTCAGATGCAGGCACTGGGCGTATCTGTGGAAACCATTCAGAGCATTGTGGGTCACGCGGATATGGACATGACCCGGCACTACCTCCACGTACAGGAAAATGTTCGCAAGGAAGCTGTGGATCGGTTCAGTGAGGCATTTTCCAAGACCGGCAAGGGAACCTTCGGAAACGTATTGGACTATAAAAAATCGTCCTGATTCAAGATGAATTCAAGACGAACTGTATCGGGCAAATGAGGTGTATCGGGGCAGTTTGAAAACTGCCCCGATACCGGGTAAAACCACCGTTTTGACAAAGAAAAAGTCCTGAAAACCAATGGTTTTCAGGACTAGGTGGTGGAGATAAGCGGGATCGAACCGCTGACCTCTTGAATGCCATTCAAGCGCTCTCCC
>JAFOBK010000038.1 GCA_017381835.1 Oscillospiraceae bacterium
CCCGGTGCAGTTTTAATCACCGTACAGGACACAGGAGAAGGAATCCTGCCGGAGAATTTGGAAAATATCTTCGTAAAAGGCTTTTCAACCAAAGGCAGCGGTCGCGGAACGGGACTCTATCAAGTGAAGTCAATGGTGGAAGCTCTTGGCGGTTCTGTTACGGTAGAGTCGGAACCCGGAATGGGAACATCGTTTACTATAAAGTTTAAGAAGGAGGGGTGCTGATGTATCGGGTACTGATTGTAGAAGACGATCCAATGGTTGCCATGATCAACGAACAATATGTAAAAAAGAACAAACAGTTCACTGTTGTTGGCACCTGCAAAGACGGTGCTGCAGCATTAGATTATTTAAGCAGTAACGAAGCAGACTTACTTATCCTGGATGTGTTCATGCCACAAATGGACGGATTTGAGACACTGCGTCAGATCCGCAAACGGCAGATTCCCGTGGATGTGATCATGGTGACTGCCGCAGACGAGCGTGAAGCTTTGGAAGAAGCACTTCACCTTGGTATCGTTGATTACCTAATTAAGCCATTTACTTTTGAGCGTTTCCGCATGGCACTGGATAAGTATGTTGCCCATGTGGATGCGCTTAAAGATCTGGACAAGCTGAATCAGAAAAGCATTGATTTTATCATTGATAACACCAAAAGAAAAAGCGCAGAAATCCATCCGAAAGGGATTCAGGACAATACACTAAACTGCATCGTCTCCTATCTGCGCAGCAATGCACAAGCTTGGCTTACAGGCGAGGAGATTGCCAGTCAGGTTGGGCTGACGAGTGTTACGGTCAGAAGATACTTATCCTACCTGACGGAAGCCGGCATAGTAATCGGTCAAATGGACTACGCAACAGGTGGCAGACCAAGCATGCAGTATAAGATCGACCAGTAGTTAACGTACATACAATAGTCCTGTTTGGACATCCCGGATAAGGCCGCCAATGCGTCGATCTCGGCATTTTCCTCAGGAGATACCCGCACACCGATTGTCTTACAGCGCCATCGGCCTTGTCCATCGCGAGCCTTAGCAGATATTTTCATCACCTCTTTCCTGCAACGCATTCAAATCAGCAGCCATTTGCCGTTGCACAGTGGGGAACAGGTGCGCATACCGGAAAGTAATGTCGATAGACTCATGTCCCGTCCGTTCCGCGATTGCCACGGCACTGTATCCCATATGAATCAGGAGGGATACGTGGGAATGCCGCAAATCGTGCACTCGAATTCGCTGCAATCCCATTGCTTTGCTGCCCTGTTCCATTTTGCGGTAGAGATAACTCTTGGATAGTGGAAAAAGACGGTCATCGGTTTCGGCTCATACAGTATTTCAATACAGGTGGACGGCGTAGATATTACAGATGAAGAATTGGTGGCTGTTACGGAGTATGTCAAACCTCTGGCGGATTCCATGAAGGAATCTCCCACCGAGTTCGAACTGGTATGCTGCATTGCCTTTGAATATTTCCTGCGCAAGAAGTGTGATACCGTAGTACTGGAAGTTGGTATGGGTGGTACCTTTGATGCGACAAATGTCATCGAAACTCCCGAAGTCGCTGTCATTACCAACTTGAATTTGACGATATCATCGAGTATAATTTCCGATAAACAAACGATTTGCTTTGATCGCCGTATGAACACGCTGGACAAAGTAACATTGAAATAAGGAGAGCACTATGAGTAGTTCAATTTATGAGCAGGCACAGGCGGCAATATCTGAGCTGTGTGAAAAAGCAAAGCTGAAGGCAGGCAACATTGTAGTTGCAGGTTGCTCTACCAGTGAGGTGATCGGTTCAAAGATTGGTACCAATTCCAGCCCAGAGGTAGCGGCGGAGATTTTTGCTGCGCTTCACGACTATACCCAGAGCAAAGGGCTATACCTTGCTGTTCAGTGCTGTGAACATCTGAACCGGGCGATCATCACAGAACGTAGTGCCGTTCCCTGTGCTGAGCCTGTCAATGTAGTTCCCCAGCCCAAAGCTGGTGGTTCTCTGGCGACCAAGGCATACGCAGGATTTGCTGATCCGGTAGCAGTGGAAGATATCAAAGCGGATGCTGGTCTGGATATTGGCCTGACTTTGATTGGAATGCATCTGAAAAAGGTTGCTGTTCCTGTCAGACTGGAAAACAACCGGATCGGAGAAGCCATTGTTGTGGCAGCCCGGACCCGCCCCAAATTTATTGGTGGTGTTCGTGCCACTTATGATCAGAATCTCCTATAAATATAGCAAAGGCACCGCCATAATGGCGGTGCCTTCGTTAGTTGTTAGAATTTTACGATTACCGTTGTCCCGATATTTGGTTCACTTTTTAGTTCAATTATGGCTCCAAGCTGCTGGGCTGCATGCTTCACAATGGAAAGGCCCAGACCGGTGCCGCCGGTTTCCCGGGAATGGCTCTTGTCCACCCGGTAGAACCGTTCAAATATCCTCGCCTGGTGTTCCTTGGGGATACCGATACCGGTGTCCTTGACCGTTATGCTGTCTTTGCCAACAGTGACAGTTACCTTGCCGCCGTCTTTGTTGTAACGGATGGCATTATCACACAGGTTGTAGATCAGTTCATAAGCAAGCTGCCGCACACCGGTGATGACAGTATGTTCTCCCAACAGCTCTACGGTGATATTCCGGCTGTCCGCTGCAGGCAGTAATGTTTGGAGCACCTGTGATGTAACTGCATATAAGTTAACACTTTCTTGCGGGAATTCTCCGCTTTCGTCCAGCTGGGACAGGCGGATAATGTCATTGATCAGCTGCAGAAGCCGTTCTGTCTCACTGCAGATGTAACCGGTAAATTTCTGCATATCCTCAGGCTTTACCAAGCCGGACTGCAGAAGCTGGGCACTATTGAGAATGGACTGCAAGGGGGTCTTCAACTCATGAGACACATTTGCGGTGAATTCCTGCCGGTTTCTCTGAGCGTTGACCTGCTCAGTTACATCAAAGGCTAATACTACAGCACCCAAAAGCCGATTCCCGGATACGATGGGGCTGATCCCGATCTGATAATCAGAACCGTGCTTTGTAATACGGAAATCACAATGCTGTTTCGCAAGGGCCTGCTTGACACCGCCCGACATTGCCTGACTTCTGTCTACCACCAGGAAGTCCAAACCAACACAGGCCTTGCTGGTTTCAAAGAGTCTGGCTGCTGCGGGATTGAAGCTCAGGATCTTACCCTCACTGTCCAGCAGCACAAGGCCTTCGCTCATGGAAGAGGTGGTCTGCTCAAACTGGTCGGTTTTCTCTTTCAGCTGTGCCAC
>JAFOBK010000268.1 GCA_017381835.1 Oscillospiraceae bacterium
CTGTATCAGAACTACATTGACCACCGCAATGCCAATGCCGATGTGCTGGGCGTTCAGGTTCCCTTCTATCTGCAGTACAGCGATAATGCAGACGAACTGGGCCCCCTGGGCGAAGTCCTGAGCCTGGCAAATATTTCTCTGGATCATGTTCGTGCAGGTGCGGTTAAGTATGCCGATCTGGAAGGCATGCTGGTTATCTTCCTGTACACCGATATCCTGGGTCTGCAGTTCTACGGCGACGCCATCAAGGCTGCCCGTGACGAAGCTCTGCAGGCTGTTAAGGATTCCGGCGCTCAGACCGAGGCTCAGAAGCTGCTGGTTCTGAACGACTGGCTGGCAGAAGTCAACACCTTCGATATGCCTTATATCATGGGTGAAGACACCATGAAGGCTGAGAATCCTCAGAAGCACCGCTTCTACGATGCTGTGTATGATGTTCTGTATGACATGTACGAGGACAGCATCTATGACATGTTCCTGGCTGAGTTCAAGAATGGCATCGAAGCTGACATGCGCAACAAGTTCTACATTGAAGTTGTTAAGAGCATGGTCGCTGACGGCTATCTGTCCGCAGCTGCTGCTGACGAGCAGATGATCGCAGGCGCAAGACAGGGCTACCAGCAGGTAGTCCTGGAGCAGATCACTCAGCAGGCTTACGACGAGGCTTATGCTGCATTCGCAACTCATGAGCATGAGCTGGCTGTGACCTGGACTTGGGCAGAGGATCTGTCTGCTGCTACCGTTTCTGCTGAGTGCAAGACCGGTCTGGAGTCCTATGCAGCTGTTGCTGCTGAGATCAGCACCTCCACCACCGCTACCTGTACCGAGGCTGGCAAGACTACTTACATTGCTACCGCTGAGATTGCCGGTATTACTGTTACCGACACCAGGGAAATCGATACCGAAAAGCTGGGTCATGACCTGGATGAGAACTTCGTCTGCACCCGTTGCCAGGCTACCATCGAAGGCCATGAGCATAAGTATGACACCAAGATTGCAGAGACTGCTCCCACCTGTACTGTTGACGGCTCTGAGACCTTCGCATGCGATTGCGGTGCTGAACAGGTAAAGACTGTTGTTGCAACCGGCCATGAAAATGAAACCGTAATCACCAAGGAAGCTACCTGCACTGAGGAAGGTTCTCTCACCAGCACCTGCAAGAAGTGCGGCGAGGTTAAGACCGACGTGATCGCAGTGAAGGCTCATGCTTACGATGCAGGCGTGGTGACCACTGCTGCTACCTGTACTGCAGCAGGCGTTAAGACCTTCACCTGCGTAAATTGCCCCGCTACCAAGACCGAAGATATCCCCATGCTGGATCATACCTATGGTGAAGGCGTAGTGACTACTGAAGCTACCTGCACTGCAGAAGGTGTTAAGACCTTCACCTGCGTAAATTGCCCCGCTACCAAGACCGAAGCAATCGCTAAGCTGCCTCACGTTGACGAAAACAACGATGCAGTTTGTGATATTGGTGGTCATACTATGGATCCCAACCCCATCAGCGCAGATGCTCCCGAGCTGGCTGCTGTCAAGCCCGGCACCGATGCTAATGCTGACCGTTACGCACAGGCTGCTATCAAGGCACAGGAAGCTGCACTGGCTGAGCAGGCTGCTGCCGCTGCTGCTGCTGCTGATGCTGAGACTCTGGAGCCCATCATCAACACCATCGTTTACGGTGCTGAAGACGGCGATCCCAACAAGGCTGTTGAGACAGACCTGGAGAAGGATGCTGCCGCTTACGCAGCTGACTTTGCAACCAAGAATGAAGCAGCTCTGAATAAGGATGCAAGAGGCTTTGCTGTTGAAATGCTGACTGAGCAGCTGGGCGCAGAAGCTGCTGCCGGTTACATGGTCGATATCGACGCACAGTGCGAGCAGTTCATTGAAAGCGCTCGTACCAACGGCGTTGAGATGGCTCCCGGCGTTTACATGACCATCGATCAGATTGCGGATCAGCAGATGGCATCTAAGGACAAGATCATCAACATGGGTACTGAGGAAGAGCCCTACATGTGCACTCCCGCAGAGGCTGTTACTTTGGCAACCCAGCAGGCAGCAACTCAGTCTACTGACGGCGTTCTGAACTTCTGGGAAGGCTCTCACTTCGGTGCACTGGGCGAAGGCAAGTCCGTCTGCCTGGGCTATGCTGATGCTTACTCCTACCTGGTTCAGTGTATGCACCCCGAGTACTACACCAAGTCCGGCAACTACAAGACCGCTTCCGACTGGAAGACCGATGTTAAGGAACTGTACTACACCAACGGCAAGCTGGATGTCAACAAGGGTTACTACACTGACCTGGTTCGTATTACCTTCGATACCGATGTTACCATGTTCGGCCAGGTTCAGGAAGACTTCAACTCCGACCACTTCTGGAACGCAGCTCGCGTTGACGGCCAGTGGTACTATGTTGACCCCTGCTACACCGACGTTTTCGTGGAAGTCATGATGCGTGACCGGGCAGAGACCGACGGCAATGTCAACCATATGTACTTCATGTTCAGTGAAGACAGTGCAAGAAGCCTGTACGACGGTTACTACAGCGAGATGAAGACCGATCTGTACGCAGAGATTGCCAACGACACCCAGTACGAGGACTCCTGGGTTTCCAGAATCATCTCCGATACCACCTTCACTGACGGCTACGCTTACTACGTATACTCCTCCTCTGACCTGATCTCCATGCTGGATGAGTTCAACGACAGCCAGAACAATCAGAACGGCATGACCGAGACTGAGTATGACACCAACTATGAGTTCAAGCTGGTTCGTCATAAGATGGATACCACCGACATCGGCGACGGTGACAACGACTTTGAAGCTCTGATTGAGTTCAACCATCCCGTTGAAACTGAGGGTGAAGAAGAATCCGAAGAGACCGTAGCCCGCGTTTACAACCCCACCACCAAGGCTCTGGAAGACAATGCCTTCCTGACCGCTCTGTATGCTCAGCATTATGCTGACACTCAGGTTTACCCCTCCCTGACCATCACCTGTGCCAAGGACGGCAACCTGCTGTACTTCAACCTGAGCAACTACCTGCTGGCTTATGACCTGACCACCGGTGAGATCATCGTGGTTAAGGAGTACACCTCTGTCAGCGCAAAGCGCGACAAGACCAACGCATTCGGCGCTATGGCATTCTCCGTTGTTGGCGAATCCGGCGGCGATCTGACCGTTCAGAACCATCCCATTGCCGGCATCATCAAGAAGGCTGACGGCAAGCTGTATGTTTCCATCGGCACCAACTTCTCCTACATCTCCGGCAAGGAAACCAACGATAAGACCCACGAGACTCCTGATGATCCCGCAGCTGTCGGCGAGTACGGCTACGAGTACGAGGAGAGCAACTACAATCCTAATTACAACTCCTACGGCAATGACCAGTACGACAACTCTCAGTACGAGCAGTACGGCTACGAGCAGGAGACCAACGACAACGATGAGTTCATGTGGACCGCAAACTTTGTGGAAACCAAGAACATGAGCAGCGTTGCTGTTAAGCCTTGCTCCACTCATACCTACGAGGCTGTTGAGGTCGCTGCAAACTGCGAGCACAACGCTTACACCGTGAATATGTGTGCAACCTGCGGCGCTGTTGAGAACGGCACTTACGCAGAGGTTGCTGACACCATTCACAACCACCACTACATCTACTTCGCAGAAACCTACTACACCAAGGACGACCAGAACCAGAACAGATGGAACTCTGGCGAGTGCTATGTCTGTACCGAGTGCGGCTTCTCCTGCGAAGAGCCCACCGAGCCCCAGAAGAACGACATGGTGGAAGAGGAAGATTATCAGAAGCAGGTTGAGCAGTACGAGAAGGATCTGGCTATCTGGAACAATGCTGTTGAGACTGCCGGCCACGAGTACTCCGTCACCGACGCTGCTTGGGCACAGGACAACACCACCGTTACCTTCTCCAAGCTGACCTGCGACCACTGCAAGGCACGCAAGGCTAACCTGGACTGCCTGCTGAAGGATAACACCATCGACACCACTCTGACCAACTCCCTGACTGTTGAGGCTGCCGTTATCGGTTACTCCGGCGATTGCACTCAGGGCGCTGTGGCTACCTACGCTGCTTCCGGTAAGCTGGAGCAGGGCGGCACCTTCTATGTCGCTAAGGACGTCAAGCTGGCTGCCGGCAACCATGCTTACGATATCGCAGCAACCTGGAACCAGGTCGCTGACGAAGAAGGCAATGCAGTTCTGGACGCTAACGGCAAGGCACAGTACACCGTCGATGCAACTCTGACCTGCGCTATCTGTGGCGATGCTCACGAGTTCGAGGCAGTTGCTGCTACCCTGGATACCGAGAACAGCGTTGCTCCCACCTGTACCGAGGTTGGTACCGACCTGTACACCGTTACCATCGCTCCCAAGAATGCTTCCGGCGCAGAGATCGGCTCCGCTACCGCTGTTCTGAACGTTGAAGTTCCCGCTCTGGGCCATGACTTCGGTGAGGATAACATCTGTACCGTTTGTGGCATTACCAAGCTGGTTATTACCACTCAGCCCAAGACCACCTACACCAAGATGGGCGACACCATGTCCACCACCGTTGTTGTGGAAGGCGAAGGCGAGCTGAAGTACCAGTGGTACATCAAGAACGTTGGCAGCGAAAAGTATGTCAAGTCCTCTATCACCGAACCCACTTACACCTGCGAGATGAAGGCAAAGTCTAAGGACCGCCGCCTGATTTGTATCGTTACCGATGAGACCGGCAACAAGGTTCAGTCCAAGACCGTTATCATGCGTGAGGCTGCTTCCATCGTTACCGAGCCCAAGACCACCTACGGCAAGCAGGGCGCTACCATTAAGGTTAAGATCGAGGCATCCGGTGATGATCTGACCTACCAGTGGTACCTGAAGAACGCTAACGGTGAGAAGTACACCAAGTCTACCATCAAGGACGATACCTATGTAGTCGATATGAGCAAGAAGGTCGACGGCCGCCGTATCCGCTGCGTTGTCAAGGATAAGTACGGCAACAAGGTCGAGACCAAGACTGTTGTTCTGCGTATGGCAGCTACCATCACCGAGCAGCCCGAGGATGTAACCATCGCAAAGGGCAAGACCGCTAAGGCTACCGTTAAGGCAGTTGGTACCGATCTGACCTATCAGTGGTACATCAAGAACAAGGGCAGCGACAAGTTCGTCAAGTCCTCCATTACTGATGCAACCTACACTGTTAAGATGGCTAAGAAGGTTGACGGCCGTGAGGCTTATTGCGTAGTCAAGGATAAGTACGGCAAGACTGCTAAGTCCGATATCATTACCTTCACCATGAAGAAGTAATTGTAAAAGACTTGCGACTAGCATGACTTAACACAACAAGAAAGAGACAGTCGAAAGACTGTCTCTTTTTTGTTGTCTATGCATGATAAATGCGAAATAGCACTCCTTTCGCAGGGGATACTGCACAAGGGTTGAAAAAGATGTTGAAAAAACGGGAAGAGTATGATACAATACCAAAATGTATAAGTGATACTATGCGTTTATAGCAAGATAACTTACCCGATTGTACATTCGTGTGCAAATTTTTATAGAATTCTCTTGTGATGCTCCGGCTTGCTGTTATGGCATGTGTACCGGAGGAAAGGAGGCAGAGACGTGAGTGAACAAAATCTGAAAAATGATAAAAACAGCGGTCACATTGGTGACGCTTTGGAGCGTAAATCCATCCGTTGGTTGCTGGTAACATACGATAGCATTGTATTCTTTCTGTGCTGGCTGGTCTTTTTTGTACTGCATCCTTCCATGAAGCAGATGCCGCCTGCATCTACCAGTGTGGGATACCTGCTGGTGGGCTATGTATCCTTCTTTGGTATGCGCTTTTTGCTGAAGTGCTATAAGCAGATCTGGCGTTACGGTGCCATCCGTACTTTCTCCAAAGAACTGCTGGCTGAGGTGCTGGGTGCATCTTTGCTGATTGTCTTCAGCGTGGTGACCATTAAGGTATATGAGGTTATCAGAATTCCCTTTGTGACTGCAGTTTCTTTTGCAGCAGTCTACATTGTGCTGAGCATGGTCATCCGTGTTCTTTACTGCCAGCTTTACCGTGTGGCAGAGCAGAATGGCGCTGGCAGCAAAGTGATCAAGAAGCTGATGAAGGTATTTGCCTTTGTTGATTTCGAGTCTAAAGAAGCAGGTGCTACCCTGCGCTTGGTGCTGGAGCCGGAGGTTCCTGCCCGCTCTCCTATCAACGAACTGCAGAATATTGTAGAACAATTCGCAATTCGTGGTGAAGCCACCGCTATTACCCAGATCAATAAGGGTTATATCAACCGGACTTACCGGGTAGAGACTCTTTCTGATACAGGCCATGTCCATAAGTATACCCTGCAGCGGATCAACACCAATGTGTTTCCTGATGTGGATGCACTGATGGACAATTTCAAGCTGACAACAGATCATCTGTACGGCAGATTCCTGCTGCCCGGCCATGGCAAAAAGGGCTCTGTGCAGACAGTTCGTCCTACCAAGGACGGCCGTGCATTTTTGCGGGATGACTCCGGCTGCTGGCGTATGCTGACCCACTTCGATGACGTTTACTCCCTGGATATTCCGGACCGTCCTGAGACCTTCTACCATGCCGGTAATGCTTTCGGCAGATTCTTGAAGGAAATGTCTGACGTGGATATTGAAGATGTGAAGGAAGTCATTCCCAATTTCCACAATACCAAGAGCCGTTATCTGGATCTGGAGAAGTCTATTGCACAGGACCCCAAGGGCCGTGTGAAGGATGTTCTGCCGGAAATTGAGTTTGTCCGCGCCCGTGCAGATAAGTACGGTATGATCAGCGATGCGCTGGAAAGCGGTAAGATTCCTACCCGTATCTGCCATAACGACTGTAATCTGAACAATATTCTGTTCGATAACGAGACTCACCTGCCGGTGGCAATCATTGACCTGGATACCGTTATGCCCTCTTCTCCGCTGTATGACTATGGCGACAGTATGCGTATCGGTACCAATACGGCTACCGACGATGAAAAGGACCTGAGCAAGGTATCCTGCGATCTGAATCTGTACGAGCAGTATGCCCGTGGTTATCTGGAAGCCTGCGGCGATGTGCTGACCAAGGAAGAGCTGGAACTGCTTCCCTATGCTTCTTTGATCATTACTTCCGAAGACGGCATCCGTTTCCTGATGGACCACATTGACGGTGATACGTACTACAATATTTACTATCCCGGACAGAACCTGGACCGTTCCCGTACTCAGCTGAAGCTGGTGGAGGATATGGAAAAGAAACTGCCTGAAATTAAGAATATCCTGAGAAAGATCTATGCAGAGCTGGGACTCAAGGCACAGATCAATTGAGTGGATGAAAGAATTCGAGGTGTTACAATTGAAAGCTATCAGAGCTATTGTGCCGGCTGCGGGTAAAGGCAGACGGCTGCAGAAACTGAGCGGTGATATGCCCAAGGCCATGTTCCCCGTGGGAAATCGTCCTATGCTGGAGATCGTTCTGGAAAACCTGGATTTTATTGATACAAAGGACATTTTCATCGTCGTGGGCCATGCTAAGGAGATGATCCTGGAACGTTTTGGTGACCGTTACAGCTACGCGGAACAGACCGAGCAGCTGGGTACCGGCCATGCGGTCATGATGTGTGCGGAGGATTTTAAGGACTTTGAAGGCACTGTTCTGATCACATTCGGTGATATGCCTTTGTTCCGTCGGGAGGAGTTCTACAAGATGTGCCGTCAGCATCAGGAAAACGGCGCAGCCTGTACCCTGATGACTGCGGAAAATTCTGAACTGAAGATGTGGGCCCGCGTTGTGCGGGATGCAGAGGGTAAGTTCAGCGCTATTGTGGAAGGCAAAGACTGCACTCCCCAGCAGGCACAGATCAAGGAACTGTTTGCAGGCGTGTTGGCATTTGACAGCAAAGCGCTGTTTGAACTGCTGCCCCAGCTGGGCTGCAGCAATGTGCAGCATGAGTACTATGTAACGGAAGTTCCTGAGATGATGGTCAGCCGTGGCATGAAGGTGGAGACCTATTTCACTGCGGATGGCGATGATCTGCGGGGTATCAATACCCCTGAGGATCTGGAAATCTGTGAGAAGATCCTGCTGCAGCGGAGCGCAAATATTTAAAAGAAAATCCCCGACTCTTTTGAGTCGGGGACTTTTGTTATGGAATATTTTATGATATACTAATAAAAAGGAGGGGGATTCTATGAAACCCAGAGAATTGCTGGATATCCTGATTGTAGCAGAACGGCTGAAGGATGTTACCCGGCACTGTTATACCTCCAAGGGCCGCCATGAAAGTGTGGCGGAACATAGCTGGATGACCTGCCTGATGGCCTTCCTGATGAAGGAGGAATTTCCGGAAGCGGATATGGACAAGGTGATCCAAATGTGTCTGATCCACGATTTGGGAGAGGCATTTACAGGGGATATCCCCGTTTTTAATAAAACTGCTGCTGATGAGGATACAGAAGGCAGACTCCTGCGGGAATGGGTCAACAGCCTTCCGGCTGAAAAAGCCGCGGAAATGCAGGCGCTCTATCAGGAGATGGAGGCACGGCAGACTGTAGAAGCCAAAATCTATAAGGCGCTGGATAATATGGAAGCTGTGGTGCAGCATAATCTCTCCCCGATTTCTACCTGGCTTCCCAATGAGTATGAACTGAATCAGACCTATGGCTGGGAGCGGGTACAGTTTTCGCCCTGGCTGACGGAGCTTCGGGAGGAGATCCGAAAGGATACCATAGAGAAAATTGAAAAGGAAGGCCGATAATCGGCCTGAAAAACAGAGATAAATCTGTTTGGGAGGAGGATCAATATGAACCGACAAAACGCGGTAGAAGAATATGAAAAAGCCCTAAAAGAAGGCTTGCGGGAGTACAGAGAGTGCGTTCAGAAAAAGTTGGACCCCAATCCTGTTGTGCTGGATGATATCCTAATGCCTGAGGAGATAGAAAACAGTATCAATGTAGGTTTGGTGAATATTCCCATTAACCGGATCGTAGGCATTAAAAATGCCGGCCGTGTATCTGCATTCACCCCCAGTTTTCGTCCTTTGATGGAGTTGGAAACGGAGTTTGCCTCTAAGTGGATCAACCTTTGCTCCGACCACTTGGGTGAAGAGGGCATCCGCAATCCCGTAGATTGCTTTGAGTATTTAGGAAATTTCTATATTCAGGAGGGCAATAAGCGGGTCAGTGTCCTGCGCCACTTTGGTGCGGCCAAAATCCCGGCCAATGTGAAGCGGATCATACCGGTGATGAATGACAGCCCCCGTATGAAGGCTTACCAGGAATTTCTGGAGTTTTTCAAGCTCACCGGAATGTACGATGTGAATTATACCGTACCCGGCAATTATGCTAAACTGCTGGAGCAAACCGATTTCAGCAGCGAAGAAAAATGGACGGAGGATGATCGCCGCCGTTTCCGGGCAGGTTTTTATTATTTCAATGAGGCGCTGAACGCGGTGAGCGGCAGCGGACAAATGCCGAAACCGGAAGATGCCTTGCTGATGTGGCTGGAACTGCATCCGTTCTCCGATCTGAAAAAAATGTCCACATCTGAGTTGAAAAAGAGTATCAGCCAGCTGCGAACCAATATTATGGGCGCATCTGCGGAGGGCCCGGTGGTAAAGACGGATCCTCCGGAGGAGAAGAGCAAAATCGTGCAGCTCTTTAAAGGTGTAGACCACCTGAATGTGGCATTTGTTCATCAGTACAGCTGGGAGATCAGCCCTTGGACATGGAACCATGATGCAGGCCGCCGACATGTGGAGGAAGTCTTCGGAAAGGCAGTAACCGTCCGTGTCTATTTCAATATCGGATCTCCGGATAATGCGGAAGAACAGATCGATAAGGCAGTGGCTGAGGGCGCAGAAGTGGTGTTTACCACGGCAACACAGCTGATCAGTGCCTGTATGAAGGCCTCTGTCAAGTACCCGAAAGTGCGTTTCCTGAACTGCTCGATCCATCAGTCCTATGCATCCCTGCGAACCTACTATGGCCGTATTCACGAGGGTAAATTTATCACCGGTGCCATTGCCGGCGCCATGTGCAAAAATGACCGGATCGGCTATATCGGCACTTATCCTATTTATGGTGAGCCGGCATCTATCAATGCCTTTGCATTGGGTGCGCAGCTGACCAATCCCAATGTAAAAATTGAACTGAAGTGGTCCTGTATGCCCGGCAACCCCACAAAGGAATTCCTGGCTGATGGTATTCATGTAATCTCCAACCGCAATACACCCATGGAAAAGCACCTGGTCAACGAATATGGCACCTACATGTCGGATGAAAACGGAAATATGATTCCTCTGGGCTCTCCTACCTGGGTGTGGGGACAGTTCTATGAAAATATGGTCCGCAGCATCATGAACGGCAGCTGGGAAGAGGATAAATCCGGCCAGATCGTGAACCTTTGGTGGGGCATGAGCAGCGGTGTGGTAGATGTGGCATTGGCGGAAGATCTGCCTGAGGGTATTCGCGTGATGGCGAATATTTTGAAAGACGGCATTGTGAGCGGTACATTGGATCCCTTTAAGCGGAAGATTCTGGATCAGCAAGGTAATGTACGTAATGACGGAACCAAGATTTTCACACCCACAGAATTGATGCATATAGACTGGCTTTGCGAAAATGTTGTGGGTGAATTCCCCAAGTATCAGCAGATTCAACCGATTGCACGACCCATGGTGGATATTTTAGGCATCCCTTGCAGTAAGAATGAGGCAGGTGAGAAATGAAAATACTGATTGTAGCAGATGAAGAATGTCTGGCCTTGTGGGATTACTATGTTCCCGGCCGGTTGAAGCAATATGAACTCATTTTGTCCAGCGGAGATCTGAAGGGTGACTATCTGAGCTTTTTGGTGACAATGGCGCGGTGTCCTCTGATGTATGTCCATGGCAACCATGACGGAACCTATGATGAGGAACCCCCGGAGGGCTGCGACAGCATTGAAGATACGCTGGTAGTCTATAAGGGTTTGCGAATTCTGGGCCTGGGTGGCTGTCAGCCCTATAGCCGGGGAAAGTATCAGTATTCCGAGCGGAAGATGGAAAAGCGAATCCGGAAATTAAAACGGGCAATCGAATTTGCTGGCGGTGTGGATATTGTTTTGACCCACGCTGCCCCTGCGGGTGTAGGTGACTGGGATGACGCATCTCATCGGGGATATGAATCCTTTTTGGAGCTGATCGACAGTTACCACCCGAAATATTTGCTCCATGGCCATGTACATATGAATTATGGCCAAAAGATTCAGCGCGTTCAGGAATATTCCGGAACAAAAGTAATTAATTGCTGCGAAAAGTATGAACTGGACTATGATTTTCCCAGAGACTTTCCTGCAATGAGCAACATACAGCGCTGGTATGTGAAGACATTCGTCAAGAATTTGCACATTATCAGTACATAAAAGAAAAAACGGCCTGCCGGAACAATTCGGCAGGCCGAAACTTCTCGAAAAAATATCAAAATAATACTGGATTCTTTATTCATGTTAGAGTATACTGAGAGTCGGTAAGGAAAACTCAGAATCGGAAGGTATCCGTATGAATGACATGAAGAGCGAAGCATTCGAAAGAGAATTTCACTGTGATAAACCCCTGGGCGCCTTTTGCGGCCATGAAGGAACCCGCATTTATCTGTGGGCACCTACGGCAGAAGCAGTGTTTTTACATTTTTATCCCAAGGGCAACGACTGTCCGCCCGTTGAAACTGTATCCATGGAAAAAGGCAAGCAGGGCCGCTGGTCCTATAAAACTTCCCGAAACCTGGACGGCTGGTACTATGATTTTGATGTGACAGTTAGCGGTAAGACCCGGCGCACTGCCGACCCCTATGCTAAGGGATGCGGTGTCAACAGTAATCGCAGCATGGTCATCGACTTGACTAAGACCAATCCTCAGGGTTGGGAAGCAGACTGCGCACCTGCAAACAAAGCAGAGCAGGTGATCTATGAACTGCATGTGAAAGATTTTTCCTGGGATCCTGCCGGCGGCTTTGATAACAAGGATCGGGGTAAGTTTACAGCATTCCTGCGGTCCGGTACTACCTTGAATAAAGATGGGAAGCATCCTACCGGCTTGGATTATCTGAAAAAGCTGGGTGTGACCCATATTCAGCTGATGCCGGTGTATGACTATGGCTCTGTGGACGAGACCAATTGGGAAAATGGCTATAACTGGGGCTATGACCCGGTGAACTACAATGTGCCGGAGGGAAGCTTCTCCACCGATCCCTATCATGGCGAAGTCCGTGTGCGGGAGCTGAAGGAGATGATCCAGCGTCTGCATCAGGAAGGCTTCCGGGTGATTATGGATGTGGTTTACAACCACACCTATGTAAGTGACTCCTGGCTGGAGCGGACTGTACCCGGTTACTACTACCGCCAGAAGTCTGACGGTACTTTGTCCAACGGTTCCGGCTGCGGCAACGATGTGGCTTCCGAGCGAAGCATGTGCCGCCGGTATATCCTGGAGTCCTGCCTGTACTGGATCAAGGAGTACCATATGGATGGTTTCCGCTTTGATCTGATGGGTCTGCTGGATCAGGAACTGATGGAAAGCGTTCAGCACCGTCTGGATGCAGAATACGGAGTGGGCGAAAAGCTGATTTATGGTGAACCCTGGAGAGCGGACAATACCCATTTGTCCCGCCCGGTTGTGCTGTGTGACAAGGGCAGCCTCAAAACCATTGACGGTAAGATCGGTGCCTTCTGTGATGACACCCGGGATGCGGTAAAGGGCAGCCTGATGGATCTGAATGCCAAGGGCTTTGTCAATGGCGGCGGTATCCACGCCCATAAGCTTCATCATTGCCTCGCCGGTTGGGCAGGTAGCTACGGTGCATTCCAGACACCCTATCAGACCATCACCTATTTAAGCTGCCATGATGACTGGACCTTGTGGGATAAGCTGGTGTCCACCATGGATGCGAAAAAGCGTTTTTCCGCTTGTAATCCGGAGGTCCTCCGGGCAAATCGCCTGGCTGCTGCCATCAACTTCTGCTGCCAGGGCCGTCCCTTCTTCCTGGCCGGTGAAGAATTTGGCCGCACCAAGGGCGGCATTAAGAATAGCTATTGTTCCAGCAGTGATGTGAATAAGCTGGACTGGAATCGGGCATGGAAGAATCGGAGCCTGGTGGATTATTACCGTGGTCTGATCGCGCTGCGTATGCAGCTGCCCGGTGTCTGCGACAAGAGTGCCGATGCCCATAAGCGGGTTCTGTGGGTGAAGGAAACGGCACCCGATTGCGTCATGGCTTGTGTAAACAATCAGGGAAGCGGTTCTCAGTGGGAGCAGATCCTTATGATTTTCAATTGCTCCGGTAAATCTGAAAATGTGCGGCTGCCGGACGGAAACTGGCAGATCCTGGTGGATGGAGAAAATGCCTTCCGCTGGCAGAAGCGGAATGACGTTTCTGCATCTGTGCATGTGGCGGAATACAGCGCCGTGATCCTGGGCCTAAAATAAAAAAGTCACCGGCTGTGCCGGTGACTTTTACTTATTTATCATTGACGGTGGTGCAGGAGGCCCGCTCGATCAGCTCCGGATGGAGCAGCAGGGAAGTGACATGTACATTGTTCAGCTGGTTCAACATGGCATAGAATCCGCTTTTGCCGATGTTGATCCGATCCTGACGGATGGTGGTCAGGGGAGGGAGCGTGTAGCGGCACATGGGGATGTCGTCAAAACCCACGATGCTGATATCCTCGGGAATCCGATAACCCATCTGAGCGCAGTGGATCATAACGCTGTGGGCCAGTAAGTCATGGCTGCAGACAATAGCGGTGCAGCCTTCCTTCAAAATCCGGGGCAGATGTTCGGAAAGACATTCGTTGATAAAATAGGAATAGCCTGCATACGCTTCCTTTGTTTCCAAACCGTGGGTCTTCATAGCCTGGAAGAAGGCGTTGTAGCGCTGACGATATACATAGGCTTCCAATGCGCTGCTTAAGTAACCGATTTTCGTGTGTCCCAAGGCCTTCAGATGGTGGACAGCCAGTTCCATGCCCTCGGCATTGTCAACACCAATGTGGGTAACCCGGGGATTGGTGTTGATATGGTTGTCATAGAGAATTGCAGGGGTGTTGCAGGTTTCAAAATCCTTCATCCAGGGATCCAGCAAGGATAAACCCAAAAGCAGCGCACCGCTGTAATTGTTCTGCACCATATAAGTGTCGTAGTGCATTTCTTGCTGCAGCTGCAAGGTCAGGGGAATCATCTCAACTTGATATCCGTAGGGTTCCGCAGCCTGCCGGAAACCCATCACCAAATCATAACCGAAGTCTTCTGGCTTGGTGTATTCCATATTGATTACAAACACTGCCAGGCGGGGCATTTCCGTGCTGCGGGCAATACGGGAGTAACCCAATTCAACCGCCTTTTCCAGCACGTTGCGGCGCATAGCCTTGCTGACATCCTTGGCACCGCTCAGCGCTTTGGACACTGTGCTTTTGGAAATACCCAACTCACGGGCAATATCATCTAATGTAGCCAAGAAACTCATCTCCTTGTTCTTTACTAATTTAACATTATATCATATAGGCTGCGGAAAAGTAAGCTTTTTACGAAACTTTTCAAAAGTTTCGTAAAATTTCGATATCGAATGATAGAAGAAGTAAACTATATAGGAAGAAAAGGAATTATTTGGTAAAAATATGCAGTTCCCGGTAAATTAAAGATTTTTGCATTGGTTCTTGACGGAAGATTAGAAAAGTACTATACTTGAAAAGAGCAAAACATTTCGAAATTATTTCTAGCGCTGGAAAATAAGTTTCTTCAGCTGTACAGAAAGGTTTTTATGGAGTTTATTTATCAGGCAAACGAGCTGAAATCAGCTGCAAACGCCCGTAAAAATACATTTTTATTAACGAACGGCCGGGGAGGTTATGCTTCCGTCACCGGCATTTATTCTGTCCCCCGCTGCGATCAGGGTATTTTGGTGGCAGCAGAAAAAGCACCCAATGTGCGTATCAACCTGGTGCACCGCGTCAGCGAGAAGCTGTACACAGGAGATAGCATGTATTTTCTCTCCGCTCAGACTTTTGCGGACACCACTCCCTATGAAGACGGATACCGCTGGCAGAGAAAATTTGCCATTGACTATACCCCTGTTTGGAATTATGAGGTGGATGGCGTTCAGGTAGAGCGGCATCTGTGTATGGAGCATGGTAAGAATACCGCTGCCCTGGTCTACCGCATTGAAAATAACAACTATCAGCCCTGTACTTTGGTGCTGCGGCCTTACTTTAAATTTGCTCCCAAAGAAAATGCCATCCGTCAGCGCAAGCGCCTGCTCTATGCCGGCGGCGTGGTGGTGGAAGGCAACCGCAGGGTAAAGATCCTCACCAATGGCGATTTGTTTGAAACGGAAGCCGATATGCAGTGGCTGGACTATGCCGAGGATGCCAAGGATGGCCGCCCCGGAAAGGGCATGGCATTTGGCTGCTGTGAAATTAAAATGACGGTGGATGCGGGAGAAACTGCGGATTTTCATGTGGTGTTTACCGCTGAAAAGAGTGCTGAAACGGGATTCGTGCTTTTGGAGCAGGAGAATGACCGCCTTCGGAAGATGGAAGAAGGCAGCAAGTTCCGGGATCCCGTTGCCCGCCAGCTGGAACTCAGCGCCGACGCGTATATCTCTTTGCGGGAATCTACCGGCGGCAAGACTATCCTGGCCGGTTATCCTCTTTTCAGTGACTGGGGCAGAGATACCATGATTGCCCTTACCGGCTGCTGTTTGTCTACCGGCAGATTTGAGGATGCCAAGAGTATTCTGCGAACCTTCCTGGCTTATGAAAAGGACGGCCTGGTGCCCAATCTCTTCCCGGAAGGCGATCAGGCACCTATGTATAATACCGTAGATGCAGCGCTGCTGCTGATCGATGCTGTGTGGCAGTATGTGCAGCGAACCGGCGACTGGGCCTTTGCCTGGGAAGCCTGGGGTCCCATGGACAACATCATTACAAATTATCGCAAGGGTACCCATCATGGTATCGGTATGGATGAAGATGGCCTGATTTTCGCAGGTAAGGGCCTGGATCAGGTTACCTGGATGGATGTGTGCGTCCAGGGTATTCTGCCCACTCCCCGCCATGGTAAGCCCGTAGAGATCAATGCCTACTGGTACAACGCGCTGCGGATTATGGACAAGCTGTCCGAAACCCTCAACTGTGACCAAAAAGACTTTGCGGAACTGGCAGAGCAGGTGAAGGAGTCTTTTGTTAAGAAGTTCTATATGAGCGAAAAGGGCTATTTGAAGGATGTGATCTCCGGTACAGATGCCGATGATCAGATTCGCTGCAATCAGATCTGGGCTCTGAGTATGCCCTTCACTATGCTGAGTGCCACCCAGGAAAAGAATGTACTGGAGACGGTCAGAAAGCACTTGTATACGCCCTATGGCCTGCGGACACTGTCCCCTGAGGATAGTCAGTACCAGCCTTACTATGGCGGAGAACAGCTGAAACGGGATTTGGCATACCATCAGGGTACCACCTGGGTATTCCCTATGGGTGCTTATTACAGGGCCTATCTGAAAGTCAACGGAAATACCCCCGAGGCAGTGGAAGCCGTGAAGGTGGGCCTGGCCAATATCAAGATCATGATGCGCCAGGGCTGTGCCGGTCAGCTGCCGGAAATTTACGACGGTGATAACCCCGGTGAAGGCAAGGGCTGCTTTGCGCAGGCCTGGAGTGTGGGTGAAATCCTGCGGGTATATGAGCAGATTCAGAAAATCGAAGAGGAACAAAAATGAAATTAGATAAAACCAAGTATGGCTGGTGGAAGAATGCTGTCTTCTATCAGATCTATCCCAAAAGCTTTCAGGATACCAATGGGGATGGCATAGGCGACCTGCCCGGTATTATCTCCCGTCTGGATTACCTGGAAACCTTAGGGATTGACGGCATTTGGCTGTCTCCCGTATGCCAATCCCCCCAGGTGGATAACGGCTACGATATTTCCGACTATCGAGCCATCGATCCTTCTGTGGGTACCATGGCGGATATGGAGACCCTGATCCGGGAAGCCAAGAACCGGGGTATTTCTATCATCCTGGATCTGGTACCCAACCATAGCTCCGACCAGCACCCATGGTTTTTGGAGGCAAAGAAGGGTCGGGATAACCCCTACCACGATTATTATATCTGGCGCGATGGCGACGGTACCTGCCCTCCCAATGAGATGCGCGCTACCTTCGGCGGTCCTGCCTGGACTTATGTGCCGGAAATCCAGCAGTATTATTTCCATCAGTTTGCCCCCCAGCAGCCTGACCTGAATTGGGAGAATCCCAAGGTACGCCAGGAGATTTATGATATCATGCGCTACTGGGCGGACAAGGGCATCGAAGGCTTCCGCCTGGATGTGGTGGATCAGATCGGCAAGGATCCGGAACTGCAGGTTACCGGCAACGGCCCCCGACTCCATGAGTACTTAAGGGAAATGTCAGAGAAGGCATTTTTGGAAGAAGGTCTTGTGGTGGTGGGTGAAGCCTGGGGCGCTGATGTAGAGCGGGCAAAGCTTTATTCTGCCCCCGATGGCAGTGAAATGAGCATGGTCTTCCAGTTCCAGCATATGTGCCTGGATCAGGAAGGGGAGAAGTGGGATTATCGCCCTTTGTATCTGCCTCAGCTGAAAGAGTGCCTGTGCCGCTGGCAGCAGGGGCTCCATGGAGAAGGCTGGAACAGCTTGTTCTTCAATAACCATGACTTGCCCCGTATCGTATCCCGCTGGGGTAATGATAAAGAATACCGTGTGGAGTCCGCGAAAATGCTGGCTACCATGCTCCACGGTATGCAGGGCACGCCCTATATCTTCCAGGGTGAAGAACTGGGTATGACCAACATCAAACTGGATATCAGCCAGTATGTGGATGTGGAGATCCTGAACCTTTATAAGGAAAGAACCGCTGCCGGCTACAGCCATGAATCTGTGATGGATTCCATCTACGCAAGAGGCCGGGATAATGCCCGTACCCCCATGCAGTGGAGTGCTGAGGAAAATGCCGGCTTTACCACCGGTAAGCCCTGGCTGCCGGTAAATGAGAATCATAGCGCCATCAATGCGGAAGCTGCCCTGGCAGATCCTGATTCCGTTTTCCACTACTATCAGAAGCTGATCGCCCTTCGGAAAGAGTATGATATCTTCCGGGACGGCTGGTTTGAGATGATAGATCCCGGCAGCGAGAAAGTATTTGCCTATACCCGGGATACAGACAATGCCCATATGCTGGTGGTCTGCAATTTCTCTGGGGATACTTTCGAATGGAAACTGCCCCGGGATTACCACGGCGCAAAGAAGCTGATTGGCAACTATCCCGATGATTTCGTGAACTTAAGACCCTACGAAGCTTACATTTGTTATTATGAAGACATAAAGGAGTAACGCATTATGAACAGAACTTCCGGTGTATTGCTTTCCGTTACCAGCCTGCCTTCCGAGTACGGCATCGGCTGCTTTGACAAGGCTGCATATGACTTCGTAGACTGGCTGGAGAAGGCTGGTCAGAAGTACTGGCAGATCCTGCCTCTGGGCGCTACCAGCCACGACGGTGCCTACGATTCCCCCTACCAGGCTTACTCTGCATTTGCCGGCAGCCCCTATTTCATCAGCCTGGATGCGCTGGTGGAGGAAGGCGTGCTGACTCAGAAAGAATGCGATGCAATCGATTTCGGCACCGATCCTCAGCATGTGGACTACCAGGCACTGTATGAAAATCGCTTAAACCTGCTGCATAAGGCCTATGAGCGCAGCGAGATCTACAAGAATCCGGATTACCTGGCTTTCTGCAAGGAGAACTTCTGGTGGCTGGATGATTATGCGTTGTTCATGGCTGTGAAGAGCTTCTTCGGCGGCGCCGGCTGGAGCGAGTGGCCCAACGATATCCGCATGCATTATGGTTTTGCGCTGGACTACTACCGGGAAAAGCTGTACTTCGATGTGGAGTTCCAGAAGTATCTGCAGTTTAAGTTCTACGAGCAGTGGAGCAAACTTAAGAAATACGCCAACGATAAGGATATCCAGATCGTAGGCGATATGCCTATCTATGTTTCTGCTGACGGCTCCGATATCTGGGCACAGCCTGAGATGTTCCAGCTGGATGAGAACAATAAGCCTACCCGTATTGCCGGCTGTCCTCCCGATGGCTTCAGTGCTGACGGCCAGGTTTGGGGCAATCCCCTCTATCGCTGGGATTACCATAAGGCTACCGGATACCAGTGGTGGGTTACCAGAATGTGGTATAGCTTCAAGCTCTATGACGTGGTTCGTATTGACCATTTCCGCGCCTTTGATGAGTATTTCTCCATTCCCACCGATACCATGAGCGCCAAGGACGGCCGTTGGGAAAAGGGCCCCGGCATGGATCTGTTCCATACCCTGCGCAATGCTCTGGGTGAGCAGGCTGTGATTGCCGAGGATCTGGGCACTATGACCGATGGTGTTCGCCGCCTGGTGAAGGACAGCGGATTCCCCAACATGAAGGTGCTACAGTTTGCGTTCAACAAGGAGGACATCGGCGGCAGCAATGAATATCTGCCTCACAACTACAACCGTAACTGCGCTGTTTACACCGGTACCCATGACAATGAGACCATCTCCGGCTGGTTTATGGGTCTGTCCAAGGAGGACAAGGATTTTGTCCGTGACTATTTGGGTGACCACAACACCGCCGATAAGTGGATGTACAAGCAGCTGATTGCCATGACTATGCGTACTACTGCCAATATGTGCATCATCCCCGTGCAGGACTGGCTGGGTCTGGACAACAGCGCCCGTATGAACGTTCCCGGCACCGTGAATGTGAACTGGAGCTGGAGATTGCTGCCCGGACAGATTACCGATGAACTGGCAGAAGAAATGCTAATCATTACGAAACGTTTTGGACGCGCCAACTGGGATGCACTGAACCGGATGGAAAAAGCCAAGAAATTGGCTGAAGCTGCAAAGTAAAAGCTTATTTGGAACAAATTGGAAAAGAGTTGTGCAAAACATACAAAAAACATGAGTTGTTTTGTTTAAAATAACTTGTTGACGAAAAAGAGAATTTGGTGCTATACTTATATAGTACCTGCGGAAAAGTGGGTAAAAATATACCCATTTGGGTTTCGTAAAGTTTCGTAAAATGAGGAAAAGGGTACCCTTTTCCTGCGTTCTGAAGATCAGAACGCAGATGGTGCTTTGGCACATTATATTTGGCATTTACAGTGATACACTGTATTGCAATAAATTACTTTTTTTCTAATCTTTAGGAGGAAACATCATGAAGAAGATCATTGCACTGCTGCTGGTGCTGGTCATGTCTCTGGGTCTGATCGCTTGCGGCCAGGCTCCCGAGTCCGCACCCGCTCCTGAGGCAGCTCCCGAAGCAGCTCCCGAAGCAGCTCCCGAAGCAGCTCCCGAGGCAGCTCCCGAGGCAGCTCCCGAAGCTCCCGAAGCTATCACCCTGAAGGTCTGGGGCCCCGCTGAGGACCAGGCTGACGAGAACAGCTTCCTGCCCGTTGCTTGCGCAAAGTTTGCTGAAGCACACCCCGAGTACGAAATCACTTGGGTATTCGAAGTCTGCGCTGAAGGCGACGCTGGTAACATGGTTACCAAGGACCCCTCTGCTGCCGGCGACGTTTACATGTTCGCTAACGACCAGCTGGGTACCCTGCTGCAGGCTAACGCTATCGCTCGTCTGGGCGGCGCAGCTCTGGATCAGGTCATCGCTGACAACTCCGAGACCATGGTCGCTTCCGTTACTTCCGGCGAGGGCGTTTACGGCGTTCCCTTCACCGGTAACACCTGGTTCATGTACTACGACAAGTCCGTCTACACCGAGGAAGACATCAAGTCCCTGGATGCTATGATGGCAAAGAAGCCCGTTGGCTTCGAAGTTACCAACACCTGGTACCTGCCCGCATTCTACTTTGCAGCAGGCGGCACCATGTTCGGTGAAGACGGCATCGACGGCGCTGCTGGCGTTCAGTTCGGCGGCGAGGCTGGTGCAGCTGCTACCACTTACGTTGCTGAGGCTCTGGCTGCTGGTCTGATGATCGAAGGCGGCGGCGGCGCAGGTCTGGACGCAATGCGTAACGGCACCATCGGCGCTATGTTCTCCGGCACTTGGGATGCTAAGAACTATCAGGACGCTCTGGGCGAGAACTACGCTGCTGCTCAGCTGCCCTGCATCACTCTGAACGGCCAGGAGTGCCAGCTGCGCTCCTTCTCCGGCTCCAAGGCATTCGCTGCTAACCCCAACTCCGCTAACCTGAAGGCTGCAACCGCTCTGGCTGCATGGCTGGGCTCCGCTGAGATGCAGGATCTGCACTACGACCTGCGTAACGGCGAGGTTGTTCCCTGCGCTACCTCTCTGCTGGCTAACGAGAAGTTCGCTCAGAACCCCGCTGCTGTCGCTCAGAACGACACCATCGCTAACACCTCCAAGCTGCAGCCCTCCATCCCCGAGATGGGCACTTACTGGGGCAATGCTGATCCCATGGGCAAGGCTCTGGTCAACGGCGAAGTCACTGCAGAGAACGCTGCAGAGATGACCGAGACCTGGAACGCTGGCCTGAACGGCGGTCTGTAATTGGCATAGTAATATCCGCTGAATTGGCAATCTGGCGGCGGCGGGAATCACCTGCCGCCGCCTTTTGCATATTTTCTGATTACTTTGCAAAGGGCAATCAGAGAGAAACTCATTGAAATGAGGAGATGATAGCGTGTCCACCAAAGCATTAACCAAGGCAGCTGCAAAACGGAACAACCTGAAGGATCCCTCTTTGCTGACTGCTCTGACAAATGGCGGCCCCTGGGTCTGGCTCTCCTGCCTGATCATGGGCTTTGGCAACATCGTAGCCGGTCAGTTTATTAAGGGTTTACTGTTCCTGGCTGCGGAAGTCGGCGTGTTTGCATTCCTGTGCACTCGCGGCGGCGGTATTTACTGGATTTCCATGCTGCCTTCTCTGGGCGATCGTCCCATGCAGGAAGTTTGGAATGATGATACCGGTGTGTATGAATACATCATGGGCGACCAGTCCCAGCTGATTCTGCTGTACGGTATTGCCTCTCTGTGCATCATTGCACTGCTGGTATTTGTATGGCAGATGTCTGTTCGCAGCGGCTATAAGGCACTGGCTCTGAAGAAGATGGGCAAGAAGCCCCTGAATTTCATTCAGGATGTGAAGACTCTGTTTGATGAGAACATTCACAAGCTGCTGATGATCCTGCCTACTGCTTGTATCGCAATCTTTACTATCCTGCCTCTGCTCTACATGATGAGCATGGCATTCACCAACTACTCCAAGGAGACTGATAACCTGATTCTCTTTGACTGGGTTGGTATCGAGAACTTCTTTGCTCTGTTTAGTTCCAACAATGCCATTGGTAAGCAGTTCGGCAGCGTCCTGGCATGGACTCTGATCTGGGCTTTCTTCGCAACCTTCCTGAACTTCTTCCTGGGTACTTTCGTTGCAATTATCATTAACCGTAAGAGCATCAAGCTGAAGGGTCTGTGGCGCGGCTGCCTGTCTTTGACTATTGCTGTTCCTCAGTTCGTTTCTCTGATGATCATCCGCTCCATGCTGATGCCCGATGGTATCATCAACCGTATGCTGCTGGATGCAGGTATGATTGCTGAAAAGCTGCCTTTCCTGTCTAACGGTACTTGGGCAAAGTTTGTAGTCATCATCGTTAACTGCTGGGTTGGTATTCCCTATACCATCATGCAGGTTACCGGTATTCTGCAGAATATTCCTGCTGAGCAGTACGAGGCTGCTACCATCGACGGTGCAAACCCCATTCAGCAGTTTATGAATATTACCCTGCCTTATATGATCTTCGTGCTGACTCCCTACATCATCACCCAGTTCACCGGTAATATCAATAACTTTAACATCATCTATCTGCTGACCCGCGGTGACCCGATCCTCGTTGGTAACTCTGCCGGCGAGACCGACCTCTTGGTTACCTGGCTGTATAAGCTGACCGTCGACCAGCAGAAGTATAATATGGGTGCGGTCATCGGTATCTTCACCTTCGTGGTGCTGGCAATCGTATCTCTGATCACCTACCGCTCCAGCGGATCTTATAAGGATGAGGAGGCGTTCAAGTAATGGCTAAAAAATCTGAAGGCGGCATGAGAGCAAAACGCCTCACTACCGATATTGTGATTTATATCCTCCTTGCCGCTATGTGTGTGATTTGGCTGCTGCCCTTCTTTTGGGTTATTATGCAGTCCTTCCGTGACGGCATTGGCCAGTACATCTCCACCTTCCTTCCTAAGGCTTACACCCTGAACAACTATAAGGCATTGTTCACGGACTTTAGCGTCATCAACTTCCCCAGAATGTTCCTGAACACCTTCTTTGTGGCAACTTGTTCCTGCATTATCTCCACTTTCTTCGTGCTGGGCGTTTCCTACTCCCTGTCTCGTGTTAAGTGGAAGATGCGTAAGCCCTACATGAACATGGGTATGGTTATCACCCTGTTCCCCGGCTTTATGTCCATGGTTGCTGTTTACTTCATTCTGAAGGCGCTGGGCATGACCGAGGGTGATAAGATTTATCTGTCCCTGATTATCTGCTACTCCTCCGGCGCCGGTGTTGGTTTCCATGTCATGAAGGGTTACATGGACACCATTCCCAAGGCTCTGGACGAGGCTGCGATGATCGACGGTTGCACCCGTTGGCAGGTATTTACCAAGGTTACCCTGCCTCTGTGTAAGCCCATGATCGTTTACCAGGTCATCACTTCCTTCATGGGTCCCTGGATGGACTTCGTTTTTGCTAAGGTTATCGCCGGTGCAAAGAGCCAGTACTGGACTGTTTCCATCGGTCTGTTCAATATGCTGGAGAAGGAATATGTGGAAGTTTGGTTCGTCCGCTTCTGCGCAGGCGCTGTCCTGGTCTCTATCCCCATCGCTATCCTGTATCTGCTGACTCAGAAGATGTATCAGGAAGCAATGAGCGGCGCTGTCAAGGGTTAATTGCTTATGAAGCGTATGACACGAATTATGTGTCTGCTGCTTGCCCTCCTGCTTTTGGTCGGATGTGCCCCTGCAGGGGCCAATACGGAACCTACAGCCGCCCCCGAAGATTCGGGGGCGGTTTTGGCAACCGAGGAAACAACACCGACTGAACCTCAGGAAGCGGTCAAGACAAAGCAGGCTATTGAAAAAATCAAGCAGTTGGGTGAAAGCCCCGACGATAATTATCGCACCTTCTATGAGATCTTCGTCTATTCCTTCTGCGACTCCGATGGAGATGGAATCGGCGATCTGCAGGGTGTGATTTCCAAACTGGACTACCTGCAGGAACTGGGTATCAACGGCATTTGGTTTATGCCGATCCATCCCAGTACCTCTTATCATAAGTATAATGTGTCCGATTATTATGCTATCGACCCCCAGTACGGTACCATGGAGGATTTCGAACAGCTGCTGGCAGAGTGCCATGCCCGGGATATCCATGTAATCATCGATCTGGTGGTAAACCATACCGGCTCTGAACATGCATGGTTTAAGGAAGCGGTTTCTTATTTGCAGAACCTGCCGGAGGGAGCAGAACCCGATCCGCAGGAATGCAAGTACCTGGACTATTACTTCTTCTCTAAGGAAGAGGGAAAAGGCTCCCGCCCTGTGAACGGTACGGACTGGTACTATGAGGGTATGTTTGATTTCACAATGCCCGATATCAATCTGGGCAGTGAAGCTACCCGGGAAGAGATTAAGAACATTATGCAGTTCTGGATCGAAAAAGGTGTAGATGGCTTCCGCTTGGATGCGGCCAAGGAGTTCTACTCCGGCTCCGTTTCAAAGAATGTGGAGGTTCTCAGCTGGATCCAGGAGACTGCCACTGCTCTGAAACCCGACTGTTATCTCGTAGCCGAGGTTTGGGAGAACTTTAATCAGATCGCTGCTTACTATGAAAGCGGCATTACCAGCATTTTTAACTTTGCTTTTGGCAATTCTGATGGTAAAATAGCAAAGGTGATCCAGGGTGCCGGCAACGAATCCGTGGTTACTACCTACGCAACTGCCCTGGAGAAGGCAGATACTGCCTACCGTGCTAAGAATCCTGACTACATCGATGCGCCCTTCCTCAGTAATCACGATGTGGGCCGTATTGCCGGCTTTGCTGGCCGTGATGAGAATAAGATGAAAATGGCGGCAGCTATGAATTTGTTCATGGGCGGCAGCGCGTTTGTTTATTACGGTGAGGAGATCGGCATGCCCGGTTCCGGCAATGACCCCTCCAAACGGGCCCCCTTCTATTGGAATGCAGCCCGGGATAACGGTACCACAAATCCGCCTCCCGAGTGCGAACTGCCTGCGGAATACGAACTGGGCAGTTTGGAAGAACAAAGAGGGGACGATGGTTCCATCTATAATTACTATCGTCAGGCTATTGCCATTCGAAACAGCTTGCCGCAGATTGCCCGGGGAATTCCCACTGCAGAAACGGCTTTGAACACCGGTTGCGTATCCGCCTGCCGGAGAACCTGGGGCGAGGAAAGCTGCTTGATTCTTATGAATATCAGTAATGAGGATGCAAAAGTAGATCTGTCTGCCTACGAAGATTGGAATTTGGCTGCATCTTTGTCTGCGGAGGGCAGCAAAATCAAGATGAAAGGCAGCAGCCTGCAATTGCCTGCCTGGGGTGTGGCAATTCTGACACCTGCAGCATAAAGGAGAAATACTATGGAGAGATTGGGAAATACCAGACCTACCAGCGGTCTGCATGCCGGCAGCCTTCGTGCATGGGGCATGCTATTTGCGATTGCCGGTATTATCAGCCGCGGTATTTTGCAGAATAAGATGCTGGGTGTTGGCTCGCTTGGTCCGGAAGAACTCAAGGCACTGATGGACAACTCGGATACTGCCATGATCATTGCAACAATTGCGCTGGTTTTGCAGGCGATGGAAACTGTGGCTGTACCTATTTTTGTATTCCTGCTGGCTGAGGGTTTTCGGCATACCTCGGATTGGAAAAAGTATTTTGTCCGCGTAGCAGGTTTGGCTGTGCTTACGGAGATTCCCTTTGACCTGGCCGTCAACGGCAAGGTACTGGAATTCACTTCTCAGAATCCCGTGATCGGCCTGGTGCTTTGCATGGCACTGCTGTATTTCTTCCGCCGATTTGAAGGCAAGAAATTGATCTGCGTTGTTATGGCCTTGGCTGGCCTGGTGTGGGCACTGATGCTGCGGGTGGATCATGGTATTCCTATGATCCTGATGATTTGCGTGATTCATCTGTTCCGCAATAAGCGGATGTTCATGGGCTTTTCCGGTATGGCCGTGGCAGCAATCTGCTCTGCCAGCTCTATCTTCTACCTGCTGGCCCCCATGGGATTCCTGGCCATCCATTTCTATAATGGCGAGAAGGGAAATTCCAGCCGTCTGGTGAATTATCTGTTCTATCCGGTAACTTTGCTGGCAATTGGCATTATCGCAAGATTTGTATTTTAAGTTAAAAAAGCTCCGGTTGTAAAACCGGAGCTTTTTTATTGCCATATAGTATAATATTATATGAGTTTACATAAAACTTTTGTGATTGCCTTCCAATCGTCACCTTCGAACTCCATGGGATTGGCGGGGTCAGCAGGAGCCTGCTCAGGAGGCGTTAGTTCCGTGTGCATATAGAAGCTATCAAGACCTGCGGCTTTAGCACCGGCGATATCAGTATCCCGGTCATTGCCAATCATAAGGCAATTCGCTGGATCCAGCTGGTGCTCTTCCAGCAAAGCCCGGAAAAACCGGACATCGGGCTTCCGATAACCAAACCGGGAAGAAATATAGATACCGTCAAATACATCAGTTAATTTAAGATGATTTAGTTCATATACAGTAAACATCTCCTGAGCATTGCTCAGCAGCCAAAGCCGACATCCTTTTTGCCGCAGAAGCTGCAGGGATTCCAAAACATGGGGATAGAGCCGGATATACTCTGTGCTGCAGATCCGGAACAGCTGCGCAGCCTGCACACCCAAAAGATCCGCTTTGTCGCAAATTCCCTTGGCGCAGAATAGATCAGCCATGACTTCATGGAAGGGGATATCCGGGAAGCATTCATAGCTTTGACCGGCAACGGCCTTACGGCAGCGAATCTCTGCCTCAAAGGCATTCTTTAGCTCGTCCGCTGTGTAATGAGCACCGTAATAGCCGAAATATAGCGCTGTCTTTTCCCATACTTCCCGGGTCTCCTCGGTGTGAATATCCACCAATGTGCCGTAGAGGTCAAATATTAAATCAGTATACATAGGATCACCCAAAAGAAAAGGCGCAGGCAAATTGCCTGCGCCTTATGATGTAAGGAATTAAGCCTCCAGGTTGACGCCGGTCTCCTTGTTGAAGACATGGCAGACATGGCCTGCGAAGTTGAAGGTAACGGGGTTGCCGTTTGCCAGAGCAGCGACTTCTGCACCGGTCATGTTCATGGTGGAAACGACCATAACAACATCCTGACCCAGAGCGGAAACGTGCAGGTGGACGGAGGAACCCATCATTTCGGAAACGTCGACCTTGCCGTTGATGCCGGTAGTGCCCAGCTCGATATGCTCGGGACGGACACCCAGAACGATATCCTGAGGCTCGACATTGTTAGCAGCCAGCTTAGCCTGCTTCTCATCAGACAGCTCAACAGTAATGCCGCCAACTTCAACAGCGTACTTGCCGTTAGCCTTAACGAGCTTAGCATCGTTGAAGAAGTTCATCTGAGGAGTGCCGATGAAGCCTGCTACGAACAGGTTGTAGGGATGGTTGAACACTTCCTGAGGAGTGCCGACCTGCTGTACGA
>JAFOBK010000269.1 GCA_017381835.1 Oscillospiraceae bacterium
CGGTGGGTTCTTCGGAAACTTCCTCGGCAGGAAGTGCTTCCGGCTTGGAGAAGCGCTTGTGGAGCGCATCCTTATGGAAGAGAGCTTCAAAGAGCATCTTAAACACCAGCACATCGCAGAAGATCCAGTTCATCTCCACATCGTAGGCCATCCGCTCCACAATCACCGATTCCTCCGACAGACTTGCTTCAAACAGGAAGTAATACATCTCAAAGAAATTGTCTTTGATACCCAGCAGGAACACAAAGCCGATGGCAATGATGAAATTCAGCAGAATATTGCAGACACTGGAGAATTTATAAATATTCTCCCGGTCCAGCCGCAGGGTGCAGCGTTTGATCAGAAATTTGCGCAAAAGGCTTAAGAGAATGGCGGTAAAACCGGCCTCGATCATGATGCACACCATGAAGAACACAAAGCTGCCCAGCAGATAGCTGACTACGCCCTTGGCCACCAGGTTCATGCTGAAGGTCAGATATTTCACATAGGCAATGCTCAGGATGAAATGGGTGATATAGTAGGCATAGCCGATATAGGCTACGATGAACAAAAGGCACCAGAGAATATAGCTGTATTTTCGGGATGCCCGTTGAAAAAGATTCATAGGAATACCTCCTTCCTTTCCTATATTATCCTGTGCAGAAGGGAAAAAGTCAACAAAAAACCCCAACCGGAGGTTGGGGTTTTGTTGTTTAGCGAACGTACTCGATAACCACGCGGCGGTTGGGCTCGGTACCTACGGAGTAGGTGGTGATCCGGTCCATATCCTGCAGGGTGGCATGGATCACATGACGCTCGTAAGCGTTCATGGGCTCCAGAGTGGTACGGCGGCGGGCCTTCAGAACCTGCTGTGCCTTCTTGGCGGCATAGCGGCGCAGGGAATCCTCACGCTTCTGACGGTAAGCCTCAGCATCCACATTGATGCGGATGTGGCCTTCGATACCACGGTTGATGGTATAATTGGACAGGTGCTGCAGCGCATCCAGAGTATCGCCGCGGCGGCCGATCAGGTAACCCAGGTCGTCGCCTACCAGCTCAACCATATAGGTGTTGTCGTTTTCCTTCCATGCATGGGGAACAGCCTGAGAACCCATATGCTCCAGCAGACCCTTCAGGAAGGTTTCAATCTTCTCTTCCACGGAGCCGGGCTCAGCGGGAGCGAATTCCTTTACAACTTTGGGTGCCTTTTCCTTGGGAGCCTTGGGCTGCTGAGGTGCCTTAGGAGCCTTGGGCTTTTCGGGCTTGGGTTCTGCCTTCTTCTCCACCTTGGGCTCGGGCTTGCGCTCAACCTTGGGAGCTTCGGGTGCGGGCTTGGGAGCCTCTACCTTGGGCTCAGCCTTGGGAGCAACGGGCTTTGCCTTGGGCTTGGAGCGGGAAGCGGAAGAAAGTGCTACCTTAGGAGCTTCGGGAACGGGATCGGGTGCTTCATAGGTCACCTGAACCTTGGCAGGCTGGGCGCCGAAGCCCAGGAAGCCGGCCTTAGCCTGCTGCAGAACCATGACAGAAACGCTGTCACGATCCAGACCCAGCTGGGCCAGTGCGGATTCAACGGCAAGGTCAATGGTCTTGCCGGAAGCAATCAGAGTCTTTTCCATGGTGTTTATTCCTCCGTATTGCTGTAGCGGTTGGGGTCGTAGTTACGGCCCTTGCAGTAAGGACGGTCGGCGATGCCGGACATAGCTTCCTTCTTGGGAGCTTCTTCCACTACGATGCCCTTCTTGGCCTCGTATTCGCGCTTAGCAGCGGCCTTTGCAGCCTCCTGCTCATTCTGCAGCTTCTTCTGCAGCTTCTTCTTGCTGGTATTTTCGGTGATGCCGTCGGGGTTAGCAGCACGGCGCTCAGCGCGGATGCGCTCCTTCTCAGCAAGGAGCTTCTCTTCCTCAGCAGCACGAGCCTGACGGATAGCGTCTTCCTCGTCGTAGACCTTGCGGAAGTGCTTGGTCAGGATCACATCCTGAACGGTGGAAGCAACACCCTGGATCAGCCAGTAGATGCTCAGTGCGCCGGGAACGGTGAAGCCGATCCACAGAGTCATCAGGGGCATCATGTACAGCATGGTCTGGGTGGACTGGTTCTGCTGAGACTTCTTTGCCATCTCCTCATCCTGCAGACCCTTCTCGTTGGTGATAACGGAGTTGTTCTGCTTCTGGGAGATGAACATGCTGACGAACTGGATACCGGTGGATGCCAGGGGCAGCAGGAAGCCGCCGATGGTAGCCCAGTCATAGGTCTCCCACTGCCAGATCTTCCAGTTGGGAACCAGACCCAGGTTGATACCCAGGAAGTTGAAGTTCAGACCTTCCAGGGTGCGGGGATTGGCAACGATGCCCTTCAGCTCCTCAGCGAACTGGGGAATCAGGGGGGCAGCGATCATTTCATGGTAGAACTCATTCTTGCCGGAAGCAAATGCTTCGGGAGCGGCTTCCTTGATGGCAGCCACGACCTGAGCAGCTACTTCCAGGGTCTCATGGAGCATGTAGGTGATGGGCTGACGGACAACAGCGTACAGGGGGAACAGAATGAACAGAGGCAGGAAGCTCCACAGGCAGCCACCGCCCATGGAAACGCCCTCTTCCTTGTACAGAGCCTGGATGGCTTCATTCTGCTTCTGCTGATCGCCGGCATACTTCTCCTGCAGTGCCTGGACACGGGGAGAGATACGGGACATCTTCATGGTGCTCTTCTTGCTCTTGATGGAGGCGGGCAGCAGCACCAGCTTGATGATGATTGCGAAAAGGATCAGGGACAGACCGTAGTTAGTGGTAAACTGATACAGCCAGTCCAGCAGGTAACCGAAAGGAACCTTGATCAGGTTACCCAATAAACCGTTTGCGAGAATCATAATTCATTTTCTCCTTCGTTAGGGGACGGGGTCATAATAATCACCTTTATAAAAAGGATGACAACGGAAAAACCGTTTCATGGCCAAGCATAGGCCGCGGCATGCCCCGTATTTTTGAATGGCTTCTGCCGCGTAGGCAGAACATGTGGGGGTGAATCGACAGCGGGCAGGGAAGCAGGGAGAAATACTGCGCTGGTAAAACCGGATTGCGCCTAAGAGAAACCGTTTCATTGTTCTTTGAGAATACCGGCCTTTTGAGCCAGGGACAGATATCCCTTGGTAAGTTTCTGAAAATCGGCGGTAATGCACCGGCTTCTTGCCACAACCACAATATCGTAGCCGGGCTTGAACAGGTGTTCATTGAGCCGATAGACTTCCCGCAGACGGCGACGGGCGCGATTGCGCACCACGGCGTGACCCAGCTTTTTACCGGTGGTGATGCCAACACGGTTGACACCCAGACGGTTGGGCCGGGCATAGAGCACCAGCATGCCATTGGCGAAGCCCCCAGTGCTGTAGAGTCTGCGGAAAATATGATTCAGTTTCAGTGCGCTGGAAAATTTCATACTTTGCCTCCCTGTAAGGCAACGAAAAGGGAAGTTGCTTCTCCGCCTTGCGTGGAGGGTCTTGCACAACATGGCAAGCCGTACGCATCCAATGATAGAGGAGAAACAACTTCCCGTTTCGCATTTGAGCGATGGATCGCTGTGATTCAATTAGAGATGGTGGTTCGTCTTAGATTAGGCAGACAGAACCTTACGGCCCTTTGCACGACGGCGAGCCAGAACCTTGCGGCCGTTAGCGGTAGCCATTCTCTGACGGAAACCGTGGACCTTGGAACGATGACGCTTGGTGGGCTGGTAGGTACGCTTCATGTGTGTACAACTCCTTTCAAAATCACTTATGCTCGGCAGATCTTTCACTGCAGCAACACAAATTTATTGACCATACATGGTCATGCTAGGGTATTATAACGCAAAATGCAACCTAGGTCAATAACTTTTTTCGGGAAAATGGGATTTTTTCATAAGGAAAACCAACATTTTTACATAGTATCCATCCCTTGTGGTGATTACATTTACATACCGCAATATATAGTTTTTATGAAAATATGTAGGGGCGACCATTGGTCGTCCGTTACCGCAGAATGATATCCGGGCACGGACGAGCGATGCTCGCCCCTACGAAGTTCTGTTATAATTGATCCCAAAGCCAGGGGAGGATCGGCTCAAAGTTGGCGCCGAAGGGGGTGGAGGACACGGTGACAGCCATGGTTTTTTCCACAAACTTGGCACCCAGCGTTGCCGCCACATGCAGAGGCTTTCCCCTGGTCAACGCGCCGGTGGTGACCGCGGCGAACATGTCGCCGGTGCCGTGCTGGCTGCAGGGAATCTTTCTGGCCCGATAGGAGAACAGACGACCGCTAAGCATGCCTGCCCAGCCGGTATAGCCGGGATCCCAGTTGATGCCGGTGATGATCACACCTCTGGCACCCATGCCGCAAAGGGCATCGGCCATTTCGATGAGATAATTGCCGTCGCAGGTTTCCCGATAGGGCATGCCGGTGAGGAAGGCCGCTTCCGTTACATTGGGAAGCAGATAATCGCCCCGGCGGCACAGCTCAGTCATGGCTTCCACATGCTCCGGTGTGATACGGGAGTAGAGCTTGCCATGGTCACCCATCACCGGATCGATGACTTTCAGACAGTCAAATTTATCCAGCACACCGCAGACCGCTTCCGCCTGCTGAGGATCGGAAAGGTAACCGGTGGAGATGGCATCAAACTTACCGCCCACGGATGCCATATGATCGGCAAAGGCGGTGATGTTCTCCGTCATCGGCTGTACAATAGGATCAGGAAATCCTGTGTGGGTGGAGAGGATCGCCGTGGGCAGCACGCTGGTGCTGATGCCCATGGCAGACAGAATGGGCAGCGCAACAGTGAGGCTGCATTTGCCCATGCAGGAAAGATCTTGTATAGAGAGCACTTGCATTGTTGCACTACCATCCTTTCAATTAAGACTTGTAGGGGCGACCATCGGTCGTCCGCTACTGCAAAACGGAGCTTGAACACGGACGAGCACTGCTCGCCCCTACAGCTTCTAACGAAACGACTTACTCCTGGCCTGCACGCTTCTTCATCAGCTCACGCATACGCTGGCTGTGATCCAGGGTGCGCTTACGGATGCGCAGGGTCTTGGGGGTGCATTCCAGCAGTTCGTCATCAGCCAGGAACTCCAGATACTGCTCCAGGGAGAAGTTTCTGGGGGTGGTCAGACGCATAGCTTCGTCAGCACCGGAGGCACGCATATTGGTCAGCTGCTTCTTCTTGCAGACATTGACGGTCATATCCTCGTTACGGCTGCAGATACCGATGACCATGCCGGCATAGACAGGTGTGCCGGGGCCGATGAACAGGGCACCGCGCTCCTGCGCAGCATGGAGGCCATAGGTAACGGCTTCGCCGGTTTCGAAGGAGATCAAAGAGCCGGTGAGACGGCGCTCGATCTCACCCTTCACGGGTGCGTAGCTGTCCAGCACAGAGGACATGATGCCTTCGCCCTTGGTGTCGGTGAGGAATTCGCTGCGGTAGCCGAACAGACCTCTGGAGGGAACCAGGAATTCCAGGCGGTAGCGGTTGCCCATGGGGGTCATACCCAGCAGGTCACCCTTGCGGCGGCCCATCTTTTCGATGACACTGCCCATGAATTCTTCGGGGACGTCCGCAACCATTCTTTCGATAGGCTCGCAGAGCTTGCCGTCAACTTCCTTGGTGAGAACTCTGGGGGTGGAAACGGAGAACTCAAAGCCTTCACGGCGCATGGTCTCCATGAGAATGGAAAGGTGCATCTCACCGCGGCCGGCTACATTAAAGGAGTCGGTGCTTGCCTCGGTCACATGCAGGGAAACGTCCTTCAGCAGCTCCTTCTCCAGGCGGTCACGGAGATTTCTGGAGGTGACAAACTTGCCTTCACGGCCTGCGAAGGGAGAATCGTTGACAGCGAAGGTCATTTCGATGGTGGGATCGGAAATCTTCACAAAGGGCAGAGGCTCAATGGTTTCGGGAGCGCAGAGGGTACGGCCGATGGTGATATCTGCCATACCGGAGAGGGCGACGATCTCACCGGCGGAGGCCTCCTGGATGGGGTTCTTGCCCAGGCCGTCATACTCATACAGAGCAACGACCTTGCCCTTCTGCTTGATTTCAGGATTGTGATAGTCGCAGATCATCACTTCCTGGTTCACCTTGATGGTGCCACGCTCTACACGGCCCACCGCAATACGGCCCACATACTCATTATAATCAATGGAAGAGACCAGCAGCTGCAGAGGCTCGTCCTTATTGCCCTCGGGAGCGGGAACATAGTTTACAATGGTCTCGAACAGGGGGGTCAGATCGGTGCCCACCTCATCGGGGCCATAGGATGCAGTGCCCTGACGGCCGGAGCAGAAAACGGTGGGGGAGTTGAACTGCTCATCGGTAGCATCCAGATCCAGCAGCAGTTCCAGAACCTCGTCCATAACCTCGTGAATTCTTGCATCGGGCTTATCGATCTTGTTGACCGCCACGATGACCTTGTGACCCAGCTCCAGAGCCTTCTGCAGAACGAAACGGGTCTGGGGCATGGGGCCTTCGGCAGCATCCACCAGCAGGACAACGCCGTTGACCATCTTCAGAATACGCTCCACCTCGCCGCCGAAGTCAGCATGGCCGGGGGTGTCCACGATATTGATCTTATAGTCCTTGTAACGGACAGAAGTGTTCTTAGCCAGAATGGTGATACCGCGCTCACGCTCCAGGTCACCGGAGTCCATGACTCTGTCCTGGGTAGCCTGATTTTCGCGGTAAATGCCGCCCTGCTTCAGCAGCTCGTCCACCAGGGTGGTCTTGCCGTGGTCAACATGGGCGATGATGGCTATATTACGAATGTTTTCCTGTAATGCCATAGTGATTTACTCCTTTTATATCAGATAAAACAACAAGTGTGGATAAATGATTTTTATGAAAAGGCCATACTTACCTATCTTAAAAAATATAACACATGCCCAAAAGGATTGCAACGGATTTGGTGAAAATTTACGAAAAAATATCACTTTTTATCACTTAACCTGTGCTTGACCCGTTGGACTTGCTGTGCTATTATATACAGTAACATACTATCCTCATTTGTATGCAGGAGGCGGAGCAATGGCGAAGAAAGTGGTATCCTATCTGTTTGTGATTCTGCTTGGTCTTGTGCTGGCGCTGAACTATCAGCTGTTCGTTTTTCCCAACAATTTTGCACCGGCAGGTCTGAACGGTATCTTTACCATGATTCAGTATTTGTTTGGTTTTAAGCTCAGCAATGCCAGCATTATTCTGAATATTCCCCTGTACATACTGGTGTATTTTTTGGTTTCCAAAGCTTTTGCGAACCGGGCTATGGTGTTCCTGCTGTCTTTCTCCGGCTTCCTTTCCCTGCTGGATTTGGTGGATTTAAGCGCCTTTGTCTATTCCACTACCATCAGCACCCTGCTGGGTCCTGCTGTGGCAGGCATGATCTCCGGTTTCTGCGGATATTATATGCACCAAATGGGTACCTGTATGGGCGGTACGGAATTTATCGCCAAGCTGATCCATAAGAAAAAACCCAGCTTCAATCTGTTTTCCATCATGTTCTCTCTGAATGTGGTGGTGGCGCTGGTCTCTTACTTTGTCTATGACTATAAGATCGAGCCGGTACTGCTGTGCATCATTTACAGCTATTTCTCTTCCTCTGTGCGGGACAATATGAACCGCAAGCATCAGAGCGCTCTGCGCTGTGAGATCGTGACCGATCGGGGAGAGGAACTGGGCAAGGAGATCATCGATAAGCTCCGTCACTCCGTTACCAAAATTCCCGGTAAAGGTCTGTACACAGGCAAGGAAAAGGATGTACTGGTGTGCATCGTCAATCCTGCGCAGCTGAATGAACTGACGAAGATCGTTGGTTCGTATCCCGGCAGCTTTGTCACGGTGAGCCAGATCAACACGGTAGTTGGTAATTTCAAGCGGCTTGACAGTCACAATATGCCCGAAAAAGAGCTGTTTGACCCCGGTATTAAGTAAATCCTCTGCCAACGGCAGAATTCATATTTGTAATTTCATTTTCAACATATTTTTAGGAGGTAGCAAACAATGGCCTACTATTACCCCGAACCCAGCCACACTTTCAGCGAGTACCTGCTGGTCCCCGGCTACACTTCCGAGGATTGCATCCCTGCAAACGTCTCTCTGCGTACCCCTCTGACCAAGTACCGCAAGGGTCAGGAAGAGCCCGCCATCAGCCTGAATATTCCTATGGTTTCCGCTATCATGCAGTCTGTCTCCAATGACAGCCTGGCCATCGCTCTGGCAAAGGAAGGCGGCCTGAGCTTTATCTTCGGTTCCCAGTCCATCGAGTCCCAGGCAGCTATGGTTGCTAAGGTCAAGGGCTACAAGGCAGGCTTCGTGGTTTCCGCTTCCAACCTGACTCCCGATGCTACCTTGGCTGATGTTTTGGCTCTGAAGGAGCGCAACGGCTTCTCCACCATCGCAATTACTGAGGATGGCACTGCTACCGGCAAGCTGCTGGGTATCGTCACCAGCCGCGACTACCGTGTGTCCCGTATGACCGGCAATGAGAAGGTTTCTTCCTTCATGACTCCCCGCGAGAAACTGGTGGTCGGTCCTGCTGAGACTACTCTGAAGCAGGCAAACGATATCATCTGGGATCACAAGCTGAACAGCCTGCCCATCGTTGATGAAAACGATCACCTGAAGTACTTCGTATTCCGCAAGGACTACTCCTCTCATAAGGAAAATCCCCAGGAGCTGCTGGACAGCCAGAAGCGTTACCTGGTAGGTGCCGGTATCAATACCCGTGACTACGCTGAGCGTGTTCCCGCGCTGCTGGCAGCCGGCGTTGACTGCCTGTGTATCGACTCCTCCGAGGGTTACTCCTGCTGGCAGGCTAACACCATCAAGTGGATCCGCGAAAACTACGGCGACACCGTCAAGGTTGGCGCAGGCAACGTAGTTGACCGCGATGGCTTCCGCTTCCTGGCTGAGGCTGGCGCTGACTTCATTAAGATCGGTATCGGCGGCGGTTCTATCTGCATCACCCGTGAGACCAAGGGTATCGGCCGTGGCCAGGCTACCGCAGTCATCGAAGTGGCAGCAGCCCGTGATGAGTACTTCCGCGAGACCGGCATTTATGTGCCCATCTGCTCCGACGGCGGTATCGTCCATGACTACCACATGACCCTGGCTCTGGCTATGGGTGCTGACTTCATGATGCTGGGCCGTTACTTCGCCCGCTTCGACGAGTCTCCCACTCCCAAGGTGCTGGTCAACGGCTCCTACATGAAGGAGTACTGGGGCGAAGGCTCCAACCGTGCCCGTAACTGGCAGCGTTATGACCTGGGCGGCAACACCAAGCTGACCTTTGAGGAAGGCGTTGACTCCTATGTTACTTACGCAGGTTCTCTGCATGACAACGTGGAGGCTTCCCTGTACAAGGTTAAGTCCACCATGTGCAACGTGGGTGTTACCACCATTCCCGATCTGCAGCGGGATGCTAAGCTGACTCTGGTTTCCTCCGTCTCCATCGTGGAAGGCGGCGCCCACGACGTCACTCTCCGCTCCCAGTCCGGCGGCAAGTAATCAAAAGCAAAAATCCCTCCCAAAATTGGGAGGGATTTTTATGTGAATAATTTGTCGATGGTCTCAAACCGGTAACCCAGGGACTTCCACTGTTTCAGCAGTTCATCCAGCACCTCCGCGTTGGTTTGGGAGGTGGAATGCAGGAGGATCACCGCACCGTTGTGGGTGCGGGGGATGAGCTTTCCCAAAGCATATTCGCTACCTGGCTGCTTATTGTTGTCCCAATCCTTATAGGCAAGACTCCAAAAGACCGTCTGATACCCCAGCTCCTTGGCCATCTTCAGGTTTTCTTCCGAGTAAATCCCCTGGGGTGGGCGGTAGTATTTGGGAAGTTCCTTCCCGGTGACTTCCTTGAACAGGGTTTCCAAACCCTCCAGTTCTGCCTGGAAGGCAGCTTTGTCTGTGATGGCGCTCATGTCCGGATGGGTCATGGTGTGATTGCCCACAATATGCCCCTCGTCCACCATCCGCCGCACCAAATCGGCATTTTTCTGCAGGTAGTTACCCACCAGGAAAAAGGCCGCTTTCACATTGTGGTTTTTCAGTGTATCCAAAATGGCGGCGGTATATCCGTTTTCATAGCCGGCATCAAAGGTTAAGTACAGCACCTTTTCCTCCGGATCACCCACATACACCGCATCATATTCCTGCAGCTGCTCTCTGCTGGCAGGGCCGTTGGGGGCAGACCCGGCAGAAGGGAAGCTCAGTCCCCAGGCACCGGTGGTAATGGCGGCTGACGCAAACTGTCCGATTGCCAATGCCAGGGCAGCAACCACTGCCGTGATAATCAGCCAAAAATCTTTTTTCCGCATAGGAATCACCTCTTGATGAATCCTATGCGGAAATTTTCTTAATATACGAAGCGTTTTAACTTGCCGGTGAGAATCCAGGCCAGGGTCAGTTTGATGGCATCGGGGATTAGATAGGGGATGACGCATTTCATCAGCACCAGACCCAAGGTGAGCTGGCCGCCGCTGAGATAGCGGGTCATATACCACCAGCTGCCGCAGCTGTAGCACAGAAGCATTCCCAAAATCATGGCCAGCAGCCGGGTGAGGGGAGCGTCTTTTACAGATGTGATGATCCAGTATATCAATGCGGTTGACATAAAACCAAAGATATAGCCGCCGGTGGTACCCAGCAGCGCACCTAGACCACCGCGGAAGCCGGAGAATACCGGCGCACCCACGGCACCCAGCAGCAGATACACACAGATGGTTATACTGCCCCGCTTGCCGCCCAAAAGTCCCAGGGTGAGAAAAATACCGAAGGTTTGCAATGTGATCACCATATCCCCCATGGGGATCGATAACCATGCGCAAAGGGCCAATATCGCCGTGAATAATCCGCAAAGCGCCATATTTTTTGCCTTCATTTTCTCACCGCCTTTCCGGCATAGAATATCATTTTATAGAGAATTTGTCAAATCCATAGAAAAAACCGACCTGGGATGAATCCAGGTCGGTTTTGCTTATGAAATTTTGATGGAAGTCAGGATTTCCCACATCTGATCCTTTGCAGCCTCGAAATCTGTCGTGGGGCAGTAAGCCTGCACCGTCCAGTAAGCACTCTCTGTTTCCCAAAGGGTAACCAGATAAGTGTAACCGTTGGCTTCATAGGTGAAAGTGGGAACGCCGTCTTTCTCGGTTAGCTGGCTGCTGATATTATTCAGATCTAAAATCAGCTGTCCGTAACCGTTGAGATCCAGATTAAACTCGGTGAACATGGACTTATCATCCCGCAGACCGCTGACGGTAACGGGGGCAAGACCATAGATAAAGGTCAGATCCTGCGCATATTCCTCCCCGGAAAGATCTATGTAATCGGTGGGGATTCGGATGGTCAGATCCTCATGGCTGTGGGGTGCAGTGTTTTCTTTGGCGCTGCAGCCGCTTAAGCATAAGGAAACGATCAGCAGCAGGAGAAGGACTTTTTTCATCCTTAGTTCTTTTCCTTCAGCAGGTCGCGGATCTCGGTCAGCAGAACTTCCTCAGCAGAGGGTGCGGGAGGTGCGGGGGGCTCTGCAGCAGCGGCTTCCTCTTCCTTCTTCTTGTTCATCTCGGTCAGCTTGTTCAGACCCTTTACCAGGAAGAACACAACCAGAGCCAGGATGAAGAAGTTGATGATAGCGGAAATCAGGTTACCGACCATCAGGTAGTTTTCCACCAGCTGGGAAACCTCGTTGCCAGCCTCGTCAACAACCAGCTCGTAAGTGGGCTGAACCCAGGGCATACGGGGCAGGCGGATCTTGATCTGGGTGAAGTCAGCGCCACCCAGGAAGATGTTGATGATGGGCATGATGATGTC
>JAFOBK010000270.1 GCA_017381835.1 Oscillospiraceae bacterium
AGTGCAGGTAGGCTGCTTGGTTTCCACATGAGTGCTGACATGGCCGGTTGCGGGTGCGGATTCGGTCTTGAAGGAAAGGCATCTGCTGCACTCAGAGGTTTTTGTGCCATCGGCGGTGCAGGTTGCGGTATTGGAGGTTTCTTCCCAATCATGATCCAATGCAGGCTTCTCGGGATTCTCTACGGTTTCCAGTACCTCACCGCACTCGGTGCAGACTGTCTGAAGCTTGCCGGCTTCCGTGCAGGTGGGCTGAATTTCCAGGGTCTGGAGCGTATGGGTATGAACCTCTTCCTTGATCATCGTAATGGTCACGGTTTCGGATTGGACGGAATTACCGTACTTATCGGTAACCACGCAGTAAGCCTCACGGCCGTCGGTGGTTTCGCTGACCTTGCAGGAGTAGGTTGCGGAGGTCACGGAGGACTTGCCGAACTTGGTCTTACCGGGATTCTTAATATACCACTGATAGGTCAGGCCTTCGCCGGTGGCCTCTACGGTAGTTTTCACGGTCTCCCCTGCTGCTCCGGACACAGACTCAGGCTGGGTCACGATGGCTGCGGGATTACCGATAGAAAGGGTGACCGTTTTGGACTCGACGGAAGTGCCGTACTTGTCGGTAACGACGCAGTAAACCTGGCGGCCGTCGATGGACTCGCTCATCTTGCAGGAGTAGGTTGCGGAAGTCACGGAGGACTTGCTGAACTTGGTCTTACCGGGGTTCTTGATATACCACTGGTAGGTAATACCGTCGCCGACAGCCTTTACGGTAGTCTTGACCTTTTCACCGTCCGGTGCGATCGCATCTCTGGGCTGGGTGGTGATTCTTGCGGGATTACCCATGTAGAAGGTCACGGTATCGGTCTGAACCGACATGCCCTTTTCATCGGTGATGACGCAGTAAGCCTGGCGGCCGTCGGTAGCCGCGGTCATTTTGCAGACATAAGTTGCGGAGGTTGTGGAGGACTTGCCGAACTTGGACTTTCCGGGGTTCTTGATGTACCACTGGTAAGTCAGGCCGTCGCCGGTGGCCTTTACCGTTGCCTTGGTGGTCATATCCTGTTCATTTACCGCATCCTTAGGCTGGCTGGTGATCTTGATAGGATTGCCCATGTACAGGGTCACGGTCTTGGTCTTGACGGAAGTGCCGTACTTATCGGTGATGACGCAGTAAGCCTGGCGGCCGTCGGTAGACTCGCTCATCTTGCAGGAGTAGGTTGCGGAAGTCACGGAGGACTTGCTGAAGCTGCTCTTGCCGGGATTCTTGATGTACCAGGTGTAAGTGATGCCGTCGCCGGTAGCCTTCACCGTTGCCTTGGCCACCTTACCCTCAGGTGCTGCGGTATTTTGGGGCTGGCTGGTAATCTTGGCGGGGTTACCCATGTAGATGGTTACGGTCTTGGACTTGACGGAATTGCCGTACTGGTCGGTAACCTCGCAGTAAACCTGGCGACCATCGGTCTTTTCGCTCATCTTGCAGGAGTAGGTTTCAGAAGTCACGGAGGACTTGCTGAACTTATCCTTATCTGCATTCTTGATGTACCACTGATACTCAAGACCGTCGCCATTTGCCTGGATGGTCACCTTGGCAGTACTGCCCTCGGGGGCAACTGCGGTCTTGGGCTGAGTGGTGATCTTGGGAGGCTTCACGATAGTCAGACGAGCGGCACGGGTTTCGCCAACGCTGCCGTAAACATCCGTGATCTCACAGCAGAAATAGTAGCCATCCATTTCTTCTGTAGCAGTAACTGTCAGGGTCTTGGTCTTGGCGCCGGACTGCTTGCAGACTTTCCATTCATCTGCGCCGGGAGCCAGGTAATACCACTGGTAGGTTGTACCGGCACGGCTGGTATCGGTGGAGAACTTTACGGTCTCACCTTCCTGGACATAGGCATCTTCCGGCTCCTTGGTGATCATGGTCACCAGATAAACATTGGCATAGAGCAGAGGATCGTTGCTGTTTTCTACCTGGATCTGCGCCAATTGATCTTCATCACCTAAGTAATAGATATCAACCAGAGAATTGCAGCCATTGAAAGCCTCTCTTGTAACTTTTTTTACAGACGCAGGCAGAAATACTGCTTCCAAGGAATAACAATTACGAAGCAGACCATAAGGAACTGTATCCATACCTGCAGGCAGATAGGCAACCGCCGCAGAGGAACATCCTTCAAAGACACTTTGGCCCATATAGGTCACAGAGTCAGGAATATCAATATACTGCAAAGACTCGCAGTACCAAAATCCGTACTCATCGATAGTTTTTAAGTTGCTGGGTAATACCACTTCCGTCAAATCGACGCAATTATAGAATGCATATCTGCCAATAGAGGTAAGAGATTTCGGCAACTGGACATCATTTAGAAGGTAGCAGAGCTCAAAAGCACAGTCGCCAATACTGGTTACACCATTTGGAATAGACACAAACGTCAAGTTTTGGGACTGCCGAAACGCATTGTCACCAATACTGGTCACGCCCTTTTTAATGATAACTTGCGTTACATTATTACGCATGTTACTCCACGGCGCACCAAATGTTTCAAAATCGTCCATCTCACCTTTACCGGAAATGGTCAAAGTGCCCTCGTCGTCCAGGGTCCAGGTGAGGTTGTCGCCGCACTCGCCGCTGTGGGTGATTTCCGCAGCGCTGACTGTTGCGGTCAGGCACAGCAGCGCCACCAGCAGCACAGCAAGTGTCACGGCAAATTTGCGTAAATTTTTCATTGTTTTCCCTCCTGAGTATTAGAACGTAATCCTCAAATCTTTCCTCTACAGTTAATATAATACATTTATATACTGTATGCAACCAAAAAAAGCACCGTATTTTTAAAATACGGTGCTTTTGCGGTATATCAAAAATCCAGGGGATTGCCACGCCAGTGTGCGCACTGGCTCGCAATGACAGCTAACTTATGATATTACTTATGCTTTTTTCTTGAATTTGCTGAAGGTGGCTTTCTTTTCGGTGCCATCTAGCAGGCGCTTGATATTGGCTCTGTGCATAAAGATGGCAAGCAAACCGATCAGCACACCGATTACTGCCACCACAGGCTCATGCCAGTGAAGCATCAGGAAGCTGACGCAGAAAGCGGCAGCGCCCAGGATAGAACTCAAGGATACATAGCGGGTGAAATACAGGCTGATGGCAAAAACCGCCAGGATAATCAGCGCGCAGCGCCAATCGGCGCACAGGGCAACGGAGAAACCGCAGACAATGCCCTTACCGCCGTGGAATCCCAGCAGGGCCGGGAAATCATGGCCAAGGCTCACTGCCAAAGCCGCGATCATCAGACCCTCTTTGGCATAGCCCAGGGGCTCAAAAAGGAACTTGCCGATAAAGCATGCCAGGACAGCCTTGCCGATATCGATCAGCAGCACCCAGATGCCCTTGGAAGGGCCGAACTTACGCATGAAGTTGGTGAGGCCTGCATTGCCGCTGCCGGATTTGCGAATATCCTCATGGGCAAAGAGCTTGTACATAAGGAATGCGCCGTTGAGATTTCCCAGGAAATAGCCGATCAGGACGGTCAGCAGAAGACGCATCCACATGGCTTACTCCTCCTTGTCGCCCTTCTGGCGGATGGTGATGCGGACGGGGGTTCCCTTCAGACCGAAGACCTCACGGATCTGATTTTCCAGATACCGCTGGTAGGAGAAGTGGAAGAGTCTTGCATCATTGCAGAAGATGACAAAGTGAGGGGGCTTGGTGCTGGCCTGGGTCATGTAGTAGATCTTCAGACGGCGGCCCTTATCCGTAGGAGGCTGCACACGGGCGGTGGCATCTGCCAGGACGGAGTTCAGCGCGCCGGTGGTAATACGGCTGCAGTTCTGCTCATGGACATCGTTGATCACCTGGAAGATTCTGTCCACACGCTGACCGGTGAGAGCAGACAGGAACACAACGGGAGCGTAGGGCATATAGCTCAGGCCATCCTTGACAGCCAGCTCCTTATCGCGCATGGTGTTGGTTTCCTTATCCTCAACAGCATCCCACTTGTTGACAACGATGATGGCAGCCTTGCCGGCTTCGTGGACAAGACCTGCGATTTTGGTATCCTGTTCGGTGACACCTTCGTTGGCATCGATCAGAATCAGACAGACATCGGCTCGTTCGATGGCATTGATGGAACGCATATTGGAGAACTTCTCAATGGCGTCGTCCACTTTGCTCTTGCGGCGCATACCGGCGG
>JAFOBK010000271.1 GCA_017381835.1 Oscillospiraceae bacterium
AGTGCAGGTAGGCTGCTTGGTTTCCACATGAGTGCTGACATGGCCGGTTGCGGGTGCGGATTCGGTCTTGAAGGAAAGGCATCTGCTGCACTCAGAGGTTTTTGTGCCATCGGCGGTGCAGGTTGCGGTATTGGAGGTTTCCTCCCAATCATGATCCAATGCAGGCTTCTCGGGATTCTCTACGGTTTCCAGTACCTCACCGCACTCGGCGCAGACTGTCTGAATCTTGCCGGCTTCCGTGCAGGTGGGCTGAATTTCCAGGGTCTGGAGCGTATGGGTATGAACCTCTTCCTTGATCATCGTAATGGTCACGGTTTCGGACTGGACAGACATGCCATACTTATCGGTAATCACGCAATAGGCCTCACGGCCGTCGGACTTTTCGCTGACCGCCACAGAATAGGTAGCGGAAGTCACAGAGGACTTGCTAAACTTGGTCTTGCCCGCATTCTTGATGTACCACTGGTAAGTAAGGTCCTCACCGGTGGCTTCTACCGTCGTTTGCACTGTTTCCCCGTTCTTGCCGGATACAGACACGGGCTGCTTGACGATCTGGGGAGGATTGCCGATACGGAAGGTCACGGTGTTGGTCTGGACAGAAGTGCCGTACTTATCGGTGATGACGCAGTAGGCTTCACGGCCATCGGTAGACTCGCTCATCTTGCAGGAGTAAGTTGCGGAGGTCACGGAGGACTTGCCAAACTTGGTCTTGCCGGGATTTCTGATGTACCACTGGTAGGTCAGGCCATCGCCGGATGCCTTCACTGTTGCCTTGGCAGTAGCGCCCTCTGCTGCTGCAGCGTTCTTGGGCTGGGTAGTGATCTTGGCAGGATTGCCCATGTAGAGGGTCACGGTCTTGGTCTTGACAGAAGTACCGTACTCATCAGTAATCACGCAGTAAGCCTGGCGGCCATCGGTGGTTTCGCTCATCTTACAGGAGTAAGTAGCACCGGTAGCGGAGGACTTGCCGAACTTGGTCTTGCCGGGGTTCTTAATATACCACTGATAGGTAAGATCATCACCGGCGGCTTTCACCTTTGTCTTTGCCACAAGCCCCTCAGGAGCTGCCACAGACTTGGGCTGCTCTGTGATGGATGCAGCCATACGAAGTGTGACAGTTTTCGTCTGTACGGTATTGCCATATTCATCTGTCAGCACACAATACAACTGCCGGTCTTTCACGGCGGAGGACATGGTTGTGGAATATTGCGCCTTTGTCACAGAGGATTTTCTGAATGTTTCATTCTTTACATCCTTGATATACCACTGATAGGTTAAACCGTCGCCTTCGGCTGTCACCTTTACGGCAGCTTTTTCCCCTAACCGGGTATAGCTGTCAGCAGGCTCTTTCAAAATGTTGGCCTTCACCAGCTTTTTTTCCAAAAGTGCAGCTTCCGATACCGTTTCCTCTCCGCTGTAATTATCTTTGATCACGCAGCGGAAAAGACGGTCGAATTTCTTTTCTGTAACAGTCAGCCGCAAAGTATCGGTCTTGTTGCCGGCTTCCGATGTATCCTTCCAGGTTTCTCCGCCGTTTGTGCTGACCTGCCATTGGTAGGAAGCATCGGTAACATCCGTTTCCACATGGAACGTAACTTTTTCGCCATCCTTTACCTTCACATTCTCAGGCTGCTTGGTGACGGTGGGCTTTCCATAGAAGACGAAGGTGGCTTCGGGGAAATCCATCTGGAAATAACCCTTATATTCAACAGGGCCATAAATCGTAAAGCCGTTAAAATCTCTCTGTACGCCGCTGGCGGTAACTCTATCCTGGAATACCAGTTCCTTTAGAGCTGTGCAGCCATCAAAAGCACCCAGGGAGATGCTGACTTTGTTGTCAGGGAAGTTCAGCTTTTTCAGCTTTGCAGCACCGGCAAACGCTAGCTGGCTTATACCATCCACACCGTCAAGAACCGTATACTCACCTACCAGGGTTGCACCAAAGATTAACTCCGTTCTCCCGTTGTATTTTTTATACAATACGCCTTTGCTATCCATAACGAGATAGCCATTGCCTTTTACCACGGTCAGCTCCGTCAGATTCGTACAATAAGCAAAGGGCCTCACACCCAGGTTCGTAACAGATTCAGGAATATGGAGTTTTTCCAGACTGGTACAGCCGGAAAAAGCATCGTCTTGAATCTCCGTCAAAGAATCGGGCAGAGTGACAGTCTTCAAACTTACACAATCCTTGAATGCGTCGAAAGGAAGCACCTCCAAATTTTTCGGCAGCTTTACAGATTTTAACTTCTTACAACCGGAAAATACAGAAGCAGCCAGTATTGATTCACCCTCGAATACAATTTCCTCCACATTGCACGCACCAAAGCCACCCACATCTATTCCTGAAGGTATTGTGATCTTCTTAACAGATGTATTTTCCATAAATGTCCAGTTATGAACAAAGCCTACACGATACCACAGGGATGGTTCTACTTCCATTTTGGTGGGAATTGTAACATTCGAGGCAGAACCTGTATAGCCCAAAATTGTCACTGTGTTGTCACCCTGCATTGCCCATTTCCAAGGTCCTGTTTCACTTTCAGTTCCAAGTACGTATGCATTGGAAGAAACAGGCAGCAGCGGGCACAGCAGCGCGATCACCAGAAGCATTACCAATAAGCGTCGTTTCATTTATATTCCTCCTATTCTCTCAGACAGTAAACAACCATTTTTCTATCTATATTTAATATAATTCTTCAGAAGTCAATCTGCAACAAAAAACGCACCGTATTTTTAAAAATACGGTGCGTTTTGCATTGACTTTAGTCAAAGATCTGTACGCAGTAGACTGCGCCGTCCAGATAGTAGATTGCACAGCCGAAGGTTGCAGCATCCTCTGCCAGCAGGTTGGCCTTCTGGTCAGCAGATTCCAGGAATGCGTTATAGAAGTTCAGAACGCAATCGCTCATAACTGTTGCCTTGGCGATGTTTTCCTTATGCTCGGAAGACTGAGTGAAGTTGACCGCAATTTCCTGAGCGCGGGTACCGGCCAAAGCGACCTGGTCAGTGCCTGCTGTCAGGGCAGCCAGGCCTGCTTCCGCTCTGAGGGCATTCACATGCTCCAGCATCATAGCGGTTACCTCTTCTGCGCTGTACTTGTAGGCAAAAGATGTTTCATCGATCTCGTAGCAGACCGCGCAGCGCTGACAGACAATGTCGGTGTAGCCAAGATAGTCTGCGTAGTTATCACTGCTCCAGTGCTCTCTGTATGCCTTCGCTGCATCGGCCACAACCGCTGCCTCATGGGTATGCTCACCGGATGCGGGCAACACATCGGTAGCACCAACCTGCTCGCCGCACTTGTCGCAGATGGTCTTTTCCCATCCGTTCACAGTGCAGGTAGGCTGCTTGGTTTCCACATGAGTGCTGACATGGCCGGTTGCGGGTGCGGATTCGGTCTTGAAGGAAAGGCATCTGCTG
>JAFOBK010000272.1 GCA_017381835.1 Oscillospiraceae bacterium
AGCTGCTTCAGCTTTGCCAGCTCCTGCTCATACTGCTTCAGCTGCAGGTTAAAGCGAGCCTGCTTCTCTTCAATGTAGAAAGAGTAGTTACCGGAATAGAACTCGGCATGACCATCCACAATTTCAATTACCCGATGGGCAATACGGTCCAGGAAGAAACGGTCATGGGAAATTGCCAAAACCGTACCCTTAAAGGCGTTGATATAACTCTCCAGCCATTCCACACTGCGAAGATCCAGGTGGTTGGTAGGTTCGTCCAGCAGCAGAATGTCCGTCTTTTCCAGCAAAAGTCTTGCCAGGTTCACTCTGGTCTTTTCACCACCGGAAAGGCTGTCAAACTCCTGGCTGCGCTGATCAGCAGTAATACCAAGGCCGTTGCAGACCTTGTCCACTTCCACATCCATATCATAACCGCCGCCGGCCTGGAAGCGGTTGACCAACGCATCATATTCCCGCAGAAGATCGTCTGTCACAGAAACAGACATCTTCTGTTCCAGCACTTCCATTTTCTTTTTAGCAGAAAGCAGATCCCGATAGGCAGAACGCAGTACATCCTCCACAGTATAGCCTTCCGGGAACCGGGGAATCTGAGAAATCAGACCCAGCCGCTTATTAGGATTAACAAAAACTTCGCCATCATCGTAGTCCATCTCGCCGGTCAGGATTTTCAGAAGTGTGGTCTTACCGCAGCCATTCCGGCCCAGAATTGCCACGCACTCCCATTCCTGGATCTCAAACGAGAGTCCTTCCAGCAGGTTTTCGCCGATAACAAAGAATTTTGTTAAGTTTCTTACAGAAATGTCAATCATGGTCTTCTCCAAGCTGCGAAAGAATAAAACGCAGCTCATCCAATGTATATAGTAAATTTACTGCCTGCAGCAGCGCATTAGCGCTCATATGCTCCGGCAGATCCAGTTTTTTCAAAAGTTTTTTCCGCAGGAAGCTGCTGTCAGCGCCGCCAGACAGGCCCAATTCCATCATATCCTGCTTGGTGATATTTCCTGCACTTCGGGTCTGTTCTTCTCCTATAACTGTAGCACCGGCCTTACGGAGGGCATCCAGGATCACCTGGGGTGTCATACCCTCAACACCAAGCTTTCCCTCTTTTCCCGGCGCTGCTTTTCGGCGCTCTTTACCGGGGATGTCAGGAATATAGGCATGGCGCAGATACTGCGCAGGAATTGCACCTTTCAAGAAATTGCGGATGACAAAGCCAGCTCCGTCAGAGTCCGTAAAAACAATAAGGCCTCTTGATTGGGCTACTTTTCTCAGAAGCTTCAGCTGCTGCTTATCTTTCATGATACCGAAACCGGAGGTTTCCAGGATTGGCGCATCCACGATCTGAGAAAGCGTGTTCTTATCATAGCGGCCTTCTACAACGATAGCCTCTTTGATCTTAAGCATTCCGAACCTCCCGTGCAAGCCCCATAATCAGAATTTCCAGGATCCGCTTGGGATCATCAAAGGAAGTTTTGATCTGACGATCACTTTCCAGTACCAACTCAGCAGCCTTGGCATAAAAGGCAGCGCTAAAGTGTCCTGCCGCGTTCATGGTTTTTCTTGCCGGATAATCCGCAAGACCGCAAAGGCGCATCAAATCGGAAGCATTTTTGCCATTATCAAGTAGGGTTCTTGCTGTAGACATGCGGCGGAAATGTCCGCCGATTGCACCCAGAATCACCAGGGGTTCCTGCTGCATTTTTAAAAGCTGCTGCAGCTTCAGTAATGCGCCGCCATATTCTTCCTGGCTCAGCAGATCGGTCATCTGATAGACCACAGCGTCCAACACCGGCTCCGTGACCGCATCGATATCGCTTCTGCGAATCTCGTCCGCGCCGGAATAAGCAATGATCTTGCTGATTTCTCCAGCCAAGGAGGTCATGGTACCATCGGTAATATCGATTAGATACGCACATAAATCGGGGTTGATCCGTTTGCCCGCTGCTGCAAAATGTCGGGTGATCCAGGTGATCAGATCACGCTGATTTTGCTTGGCGAATTCAATCAGCTCACCGTTCTTATTGATAGCATCCCATAGCTTCTTCAGACGCTTATCGGGACGGAATACGGTGGTTTCGTAGGTGAAGACAACGGTACAGTAGTCGGGAATATCAGAGAAAATCTCCACCATGGCTTCCCGGTCACTCTCGTTCATTTTAAAGACATCTATCTCATCTACAACCACCATTGTACGCTCTGCCATCATGGGAAGATTTTCCACACAATCGGCAAACTCCCGCAAGTCAAAGGTTTCGGAAGTAAGCTTGTGGTAATTAAAGGACTCAGTCAGCTCATCGATGGTCACTTTCCGAAGCTGCTCAAGATAATGATGCAGGAGGAAAACTTCCTCACCATAGAAAAAGTAGAGTCTGCCGGGATCTTTGGCGCGGATCGCCTGCTTGAGCATATGCAAATTATCCGGCTGTTCCTGCTTTTTAGCCATGGTGTTTCACCTCCTGAATGTAATTGTTCCTTGCAAGTCCGTCCGGTAGATTTCGCAATTGAAATTAGACAGACGATTCAGTATTTCTTCTCTTGGATGTCCGTAAGGGTTATCTGCGCCCACGGAAATCACAACTGCAGCAGGCTGAGTTGCCATCAGCAGTTCTAAAGATGTAGCCTCATGAGATCCATGATGACCGGCAACCAGAACATCCAGTTTGGGAAGTTCTGCTTGTTTCAAAAGCGCACGCTCACCAACGGCACTACGGTCACCGGTTATCAGTATATCACAATTTCCCGTCTGAAACAAGACACATACGCTGCTTTCATTGTCATCTAATCCGTCATTTCCAGGATAAAGTGTGATTTTTCCACCTGATATCGGAAGTTCGGAGATACCGCTGATCAGAGATATCTTACCTGCATGTGTCCGTAAAAGTTCCTCCCGGATTCCGTTGGAATCACCACGGTCTGGCATATAGATTTTGTCTGCGCCCACGCTGGTCAGCAGATTCAGAACTGCGCCTGCATGGTCTGTATCGTAATGGGTAAGAATCACTCCATCCAGTCGGAATACTCCCATGCTCAGCAGGAAATTCGCCACTGTGTCGGCGGTGATACCGTCATGTTCTCCGCCGCAATCCACAAGATAACAGCCTCCCTCATGCTGCAGTAAAACACTCTGTCCCTGACCAACGTCGATGACCGAAACCCTTGTATCATCTGTTTTCGGCTCCAGCCAGGACATAGCGATACAGACGCACAGCAAAACTGCAATGCAAGCTGCCGTCGTGAGCGGGTGTTTCTTCTTCAGGCAGAAAAATACGGCCAAAAGGACATAGGAAAACACCAGCCAAAAGACAATGTAAATACTATCCGTATAAACAGCTGACAGCGGGAATTTCGCCAAAAATCCGGAAAGAGCCAGCACATACCGAATAGGCCAGGAAAGAATCCAGCCAAGGAGCTTTCCAAAAGGCAGCCAAAGGGCACCCATCGCGCAGGTCAGCATGATACCATAGAAAACAAAAGAGATGATCCACAATGTCAACAAATTGGCCGGAATACTAACCAGGCTTACCATGCCGAAATAAACAGCACACAAAGGCGTTGTAACCACCATAGCACTGAGGGTAACTGATACAGAACCGACAATCCATCGTATCAGCTTTGCACGGAAAGACTTTCCCTTGCTCTTCTTTTTCAGTTTTCCAAAAGAGATCAGATATTCGCTGACAGAAGCGCTGAAAGCAAAAATACCGATCATACAGCCTACCGATAATTGGAAGCCAACTGCAGTGACAGTTCTTGGGTTTACACCCAGAATCACAAGTACAGCAAAGGCCAGCGCTGTTGCCGGATCATATTCCTTATCCACCACCATGGAAAGCAACATTAGAAATTGCATCACGCAAGCTCGCACAATAGAGGGCGTAAAGCCTGCAACTGCAGCAAAGAAGATCAGAACCGGTGTACCAATCACCAGGTTCAGCACACGCTGATGGCCAAAGAGCAGATAGACAATCGCAAACAGGATTGAAACATGCAGACCTGAAACCGCAATCACATGTCGAAGTCCTGTTACCTGAAAACTACGGTCATTTTGATAGCTCAGATCCGTACTGTCACCCAGCAGCAGCGCTTTGGCAAAGCCCGCTGTATCATCAGGAAATACCGCTTCCATGATGGAAAGCAGCTTATTTCGGAAAACCGAAGGATAGTCCCAAATTCTTAACATTCCTGCTGTTACCGTTACCTCGGACTTTTGGCTTGCCAACAGGAAAATACCCTTTCCCTGATGGTATGTAGCATCTTTTTGGTTCTCACCCGGAGTATAGCGCAGACGGAATTTACCTTCCACCACATCACCCGGCCGAATCTGTTGGACATCATCCAAATAGCAGCGCACCTGATAGGTTTTTCCATCAATCTCCGTGCGGCCATCAAATGCACAGCCGTATCCGGGATCAAAGTTATTATCTGCTGCTGTTATGGATAAGAAAACTGTTTCTCCGCTAAGATTTTGCGCATTGGACAGATAGATGCTATCATAACCCCAAAACCAAAGCAATCCCATGCTGCAGCCTAAAAGAAGCCATGCTGTGATTTTCGAAATTCTTTCCTGAGGTAAGAACAGAATAATTGCAGTGAATAAAATGCAAATAGCCAGCAGCATAGGCCAAATGCCATAAAGGAAATAAGCACCCAAGGCACAAGCACCTGCAAAACCGATACCAAATAACATTAGTTTTCGCATTTTCTGTTCCTCCTCTCTTCTTAATTAGGGAAAAGGCGCTGCCATAGATAGGCAGCGCCTTTGAAATTTAGATCTTGGAGCTGACGTAGTTGTCAACCATTGCCAGAGCGTCGTCCAGCTTGGTAGCATCCTTGCCGCCGCCCATTGCGGAGTCGGGCTTACCGCCGCCGCTGCCGCCGCAAGCAGAGCAAACCAGCTTCACCAGTTCGCCGGCCTTCATGCCCTTTGCGATGGCTTCCTTACCGCAGATTGCCAGGAAGGTGATCTTATCACCGGCAACAGTGGACAGAACAGCAACCACATTGGGAGCCTTGTCGCGGAGGGTATCACCCATCTGGCGCAGCTTGCCTGCATCAGCATCGGGGATATTTGCGGTAAAGACCTTCAGACCGCCAATTTCATTTGCACCAACCAGGAAACGGTCAGCTGCACCGGCATTCTCCTTAGCCTTGAAGGACTCAATCGCCTTCTTAAGAGCCTTGATTTCCTCAACCTGGTTCTCCAGCTTGGTAGCCAGCTCAGCGGGCTTGGTCTTCAGAATTGCACAAGCGTTGTAAACGCGCTGACGGGTAACTTCCATCTCAGCCAGGCATGCCTTACCGGTAATAGCCTCAATACGGCGGACACCGGAAGCAACGGAAGCTTCGCTCTCAATACGGAAGGGGCCAACCTTAGCGGTATTGTTCAGGTGGGTACCGCCGCACAGTTCGATGGAGTAATCGCCCATGTTGACAACGCGGACAGTATCGCCGTACTTTTCGCTGAACAGAGCCATAGCACCCATGGCCTTAGCCTCATCGATGGGCATTTCGCGGACATCAATGCCGTAGCCTTCCAGAACAGCAGACTGAACAATTGCGTCAATCTTTGCCAGTTCCTCAGCGGTCACTGCAGAATAATGGGTAAAGTCAAAGCGCAGACGGTCGGGCTCAACCAGAGAACCTGCCTGGTGGACATTATCGCCCAGGACGGAGGTCAGAGCCTTCTGCAGCAGGTGGGTTGCGGAGTGGGCACGCATGATAGCCTTACGGCGCTCCACATCGATAGAAGCGCAGACAATATCCTCGGTCTTGATAGTGCCGCGAACCATCTTGCCGCTATGCAGGTACTTGCCGCCCTTGTCCTTCTGGACATTGGTAACTTCGAAACGGCTGTCGCCAACCAGGATCACACCATGGTCAGCAACCTGGCCGCCCATCTCAGCGTAGAAGGGAGTCTTGTCCAGGACAACGATACCGTTCTCACCGCCCGTGATGGAGCCGGTGACTTCCTCGCCGACACAAACAGCCAGAACCTTAGCTTCACAGACATTCACATCATAGCCAACAAAGTTGGTGGGAGTGGTATCCAGGCCCAGGTCGATGCCAGCCCAACCCAGGTCACCCAGAGCCTTGCGAGCCTCACGGGCGCGGATCTTATCCTCTTCTCTCTGACGGTAGTACTCGTCCATATCCAGAGTCATACCCTCATCCTCAACCATTTCCAGAGTCAGGTCGATGGGGAAACCGTAGGTAGCAGCCAGCAGGAATGCGTCAGCGCCGGAGAAGACGGTCTTGCCCTCTGCCTTGCAGGCAGCCAGCTTTTCATTATAGATAGCCATACCGGTATCGATGGTCTTGCAGAAGTTCTCTTCTTCGATCTTCACGATACGGATGATGTAGTCAGCACGCTCACGCAGGTAGGTGTAGTGGGACTCGTTTTCCTTGATGACAGTCTCAACAACCTCGAACAGGAAGGGCTTGTTGACACCCAGGAGCTTACCATGACGGGCTGCACGGCGCAGCAGGCGGCGCAGAACGTAGCCGCGGCCTTCATTGGAGGGCAGAACGCCGTCTGCGATCATGAAGGTGGAAGCGCGGATATGGTCAGTGATAACACGAAGAGAAACGTCAGTCTTGGTGCTCTGGCCATAGGATGCGCCGGTGATAGCGGTCACATGGTTGGTGATGTTCATGACGGTGTCAACATCGAACAGGGAGTTCACATCCTGGCAGACAACAGCCAGACGCTCCAGGCCCATGCCGGTGTCGATATTCTTCTGCACCAGCTCGGTGTAGTTGCCCTGGCCGTCGTTGTCGAACTGGGAGAATACGTTGTTCCAAACTTCCATGAAGCGGTCGCACTCGCAGCCGACCTTGCAGTCGGGGCTGCCGCAACCGTACTTCTCACCGCGATCGTAGTAGATCTCAGAGCAGGGGCCGCAAGGACCGGAACCGTGCTCCCAGAAGTTATCCTTCTTACCGAAGCGGAAGATATTCTCTGCAGGGATGCCGATCTTCTTGTTCCAGATCTCGAATGCCTCTTCGTCATTCTCATAGATGGAAGGATACAGACGGTCTGCTTCCAGACCAACAACCTTGGTCAGGAACTCCCAGGACCAGGCAATTGCCTCTTCCTTGAAGTAATCACCGAAGGAGAAGTTGCCCAGCATTTCGAAGTAAGTGCCGTGACGGGCGGTCTTACCGATATTCTCGATATCGCCGGTACGGATGCACTTCTGGCAGGTACAGACTCTGCGGCGGGGAGGCTCCACTTCGCCCTTGAAGTAGGGCTTCATAGGTGCCATGCCGGAGTTGATCAGCAGCAGAGATGCATCATTCTGAGGGATCAGGGAGAAACTGGGCAGGCGCAGGTGCTCCTTGCTCTCAAAGAAAGACAGGAACATCTCACGCAGCTCGTTTACTCCGTAAGCTTTCTTAGCCATAGGAAAAACCTCCAAAATAAATTACAAATAAAAAAATAAACCCCGCCCACCAAATAGGGGCGAAGTTGTGCATCGCGGTACCACCCTAATTCACTGCATAACGTAAATGCAGTATCTTAGCTGCTCTGTAACGGGAGCACCCGTTCCGGTCATCCCGGACGGCTTGGAAGTGGCTGGAAGAATCGTACACAAGGGGCTCTCACCTCTCCCCTCTCGCTTGGCTGCCGGTATTCTTCTTGGTTTCCGCAATGCCTTTGCATATCCTTAGATATTCTACCACAAAAGGTGAATTTGTCAACTATTTTGCATAAAAAAGGCCACCTATTACAGGTGACCTTTCTTTTTTATACTTGCGCCTCCAACCAGGCTTTCATTGCAAGGCGGCCTTCTTCCGTCATTGGGAAAGTTTCTTTGCCTTCCATTTCACTTTTTTCATAGCAGAAGATGCCGTGCCAGTATTCCGCGGTAATGGAGCTATTATCAAAATCCACTTCCTTGGGTGTGGCCATCTGCACATTGGGAACGATTTTAAAGCGCAGCATACCGCAGGAGCCGGTGAAGGAATTCTTCATGGCAAAGGTGTGAAGAGTGGGGATAAAAATGTCCGCCATATTATTCCTCCATCAGCCTTTCCATTTCGTCCAGCAGCGTGCCGAACAGCTGAAGCGCCTCTTCCACGGGAGCGGAGGTGGTCATATCCACACCGGCGCCCTTCAAAAGGTCAATGGGGCTCTTGGAACAGCCGCCACTGAGGAAATTCAGGTAATCCTTCACAGCGCTCTCGCCCTCAGAAAGAATCTTGCGTGACAGCGCAATGGCTGCAGAATAACCGGTAGCATATTGGAAGACATAATAGTTGTAGTAGAAATGAGGAATTCTTGCCCATTCCATGGCGATCTCATCATCCACAATCATATCGGGGCCAAAGTACATCTCATTCAGGCGACGGTATTCGGCGCACAGATCATCAGCGGTCAGGGTCTTACCCTCGGCAACCATACGGCCGATGTTCAGCTCGAACTCAGCAAACATGGTCTGGCGGTACAGTGTGCCCTTGAACTGCTCCATGAAATGATTGATAAGGTATGCCCGCTCCTTCTTATCTGTGGTCTTACCCAGCAGGTACTCCATCAGAAGCGCCTCGTTACAAGTAGAGGCAACTTCCGCAACAAAAATCACATAGTCAGCATCGATGGGGTTCTGGGTCTTATTGGAATAATAAGAATGCAGCGCATGACCCATTTCGTGAGCCAGAGTGAACTGGCTGTCCAGGGTGCCGGAGTAATTCATCAGCACATAGGGATGGACAGCAGCACCGGCAGAATATGCGCCGCTGCGCTTACCCTCATTCTGATAGACATCGATCCAGCGGTTGTCAAAGCCTTCCTGCAGTACCTTACGGTAGTCATCACCCAGGGGTGCCAGGGCATCATAGATGGTCTCCTTTGCCTGGGCATAGGGGATCTTCTTATCCACATCCGCAACCAGGGGTGCATAGACATCGTAGAAATGCAGTTCATCCAGTCCCAGCAGTTTCTTACGCAGACGGACATAGCGGTGCATTTTATCGAAGTTCATGTGAACAGCATCGATCAGGTTCAGGTAGACGGAGGTAGGCACATTGGTGCGGTCAAGGGATGCTTCAAATGCATTCTCATACTTGCGAGCCTCTGCAAAGAACTTCAGCTGCTTATTCTGGGCATTCAGGGTTGCAGCAGCGGTATTCTTAAACTTGGCAAAGCTGTGGTAGAGATTCTCATAGGCGCTCTTACGCAGCACCCGGTCGGAGCTGGTCTCGTAAGGAACAAAGGTTCCCTGGGTCAGCTGATGAGTCTTTCCTTCGCTGTCCACTGCATCGGGGAATGTGATGTCCGCGTCAGCAAACATGCCGTAGATATTATCGGGAGCCTGGGCCATTTCTCCGGCAGCAGCCAGCAGTTTTTCCTCCGCAGGAGAAAGGACATGCTCCTTACGACGGCGCAGGTCGGTGAGGTACCGGCGGTAGCGCTCCAGGGCAGGATAGGCAGCATAAAAACCATCCAGGGTTTCATCAGAAATTGCCATGATCTCAGGGGTTTCAAAGCTGGTGGCAGCACTTAAACCCACCACCACACTCATGAACTTGCCTACCATTGCCTGGTAAGTAGCTTCCCGGGTATCCTGATCTGCTTTGCGCATGCAGTAGTTGGCCAGCAGTTCTGCCTTGGCATTGACAGCCTCATTCTTTTCCATATAGCCATAGAGGTTTTCGGCACACTCACCCAGCTTGCCTGCAAAAGACAGCAGCACCTTTTCATCCTCTGCCAGGGTAGCCAGTTCCTGCTCCCAGACTTCATCGGTTGCATACAAATCTTCCAGCGCCCAGGTATCCTCCACGGGAATTTCAGAGCGTTTTCTGATCTTGGTGGTTTCTTCCATTTTCTTTTCCTCCTGTGGGTTATTTTGCTTATTATATCACGCAATTTGGAAAATGCAAAGATTCTAAGCTTGCAAACTCCCAAAAACTATGGTACATTAGCAGGCGGTGATTATTATGAAAAAACAATTCCAGGGCAGCCTCCTGCTGGTACTGGCTACCCTGATCTGGGGTTCTACTTTTGTTGCCCAAAGCACAGGCATGGATCATATCGGCCCCTTTACCTTTTTGGCTATCCGCAATATTATGGGTGCGGTATTTCTGTTCCTGCTGTCTCTCATTACGGATCGTTTTATAAAAGACGGCAAATCCGCCAAAGAGCGCTGGATGGATCCCAAGCTGTGGAAAGCGGCATTTCTTTGCGGCACGCCCCTCTTCGTGGCAGCCGGCTTGCAGCAGATGGGCATTGTCAGCACCGATCCCGGCAAGTCCGGTTTCCTGACCGCCATGTACATCGTGTTCGTGCCTATTTTCGGAATCTTTCTGAAGCGGAAGCCCTCTAAGTGGATCCCCGTCAGCGTGGTTCTCGGTGTTGTGGGTCTGTATTTCTTAAGCTGTGTAGGTGTCACTTCCGTCAGCGCCAGCGATCTGCTGCTGATCGGATGCGCCATCGTCTATGCAATTCAGATCCTCTGCGTGGATCTGTTCGGATTGGAACTGGATTCTGTACGACTGAACTGTCTGTGCTGTGCCATCACTTTTGTGCTAGCATCCATCGTAACCATTTTCACGGAAACGCCCACCTGGGAAGCTGTGAACAGCTGCTGGGGTCCTCTTCTTTACGCAGGTATTCTCTCCAGCGGCATTGCCTTCACACTGCAGATGGCCGGTCAGAAGCATGTAGAGCCCTCCACCGCTTCCCTTCTCATGAGTCTTGAATCTGTATTTGCAGTGCTCTCCGGCTGGCTTGTACTGGGCGATTGGCTCTCTACCTATGAAACCATCGGCTGCATTCTGATTTTTATTGCGATTATGCTCTCGCAAATCCCTGATAAGAAAAAAGAAAAATCCAAGGTGTAAATCACCTTGGATTTTTTTACTGCTTAGAAGCGAAGGGACAGGCAGGACAGACCGCCATCCACCTTCCGGTACTCGGAAGTATCCACCAGCAGAACCGGATAGCCCAAATCACGGACTGCCTTTTCCACAGCAGGATAGCCCTCAGGCACGATAACAGTACCGTTGACCCAAATGCAGTTGGCTGCATAGGCTTCCTCTTCAGGGATCTCTACACGATGATACTTGGTAAATTCGTGTTTGGTGATGAATTCACCGGATACCAGCATATTGCCGTTTTCCAGGTAGTTTACACCGGTTTTCAGATGCAGCACCTCTTCCAGCGTTACCTCGCTGCCGGAAAGGCCATGCTTCTCCAGGATAGCAATAAACTGGCGGATGCCCTCTTCGTTGGTACGGGCAGAACGGCCCACATAGAAGTGGTCACCTACCATCATAACATCGCCGCCCTCCAGGGTGCCGGGGGCATTGATATACTCGATCTTATCTTCGGGGAAGAAGGCACGAACCGCGCCGATGATCTCGTCCTTTTCACCATTACGGGATTCCGCACCGGGATTGGTGATAATGGCGCACTTACGGGTAATAACCGCAGGATCTTCTACGAAGCAGGAGTCGGGATAGCGCTCGTCTGCTTCCAGTACGGTTACATTGACACCGCACTGCTTCAGCGCAGCAATGTAAGAATCGTGCTGCTTGCAGGCCTTCTCATAATCGGGCTTGCCCAGCTGAGGATTGGAGGTAATACCGTCGATCAGCGCGCGGCAGGGTCTTCTGACAATTACATTCTGAAACATTGTTTATCCTTCTTTCCTTAAAAACCATCAAAGAGATTGACCTGGCTGGTATCAGGCAGGTTACCGAATGCACCGGCTTCTTTTAGCATTTGGATATGGGTTTTGGATGCCTTGGGGCAAGCTGCGGAGAATTCCTCAATGGAGAGGAATGTCTTTCCCTTAGAGCCGTTCATAATATCCCAGGCAGCGCTTTCGCCCAAACCGGAAACCGCCACAAAAGGAGGCAGTATCTTACCGTCTTTAATCAGAAACTTGGTGGCATGGCTCTCATAGATATTGATGGGTGCAAATTCAAATCCACGCAGGTAGAATTCATAGGCCACTTCCAGGGTGATCAGCAGATCTTCATCCTTGTTGGTAGCATCCTCATTGTTCTCAATGGCATCGATATTGGCCTTTACCGCATCCATGCCGCCGGTTATCAGCGCTGCGTCAAAGCCGCCCTTTTGGCTGCGGCGGTAGAAATAGGCCGCATAGAATGCCAGAGGATGATAGACCTTAAACCAGGCGATACGGAAAGCCATCATGCAGTAAGCAACCGCATGGGCCTTGGGGAACAGATACTTGATCTTCTTGCAGGAACCGATATACCAGTCCGGCACACCGGCCGCCACCATCTCTTCCTCCGCACCGGGAGGCAGGCCCTTGCCCTTACGGACAGATTCCATGATCTTAAATGCCCGCTTTTCCGGCATGCCGCAGGAAATCAGATAGAGCATAATATCGTCACGGGCACCGATGGTCTGATCAACTTTCGCAACACCGCTGACGATTAGATCTTTTGCGTTACCCAACCACACGTCGGTACCATGGGTGTAGCCACAGATACGAACCAGGAAGTCGAACTTAGTGGGCAAGGTATCCAGCAAAACGCCACGGGTGAAGCGGGTATTAAACTCGGGAACGCCAACGGCGCCGGTGGGACCCAGGATCTTATCGTCCTTGTATCCCAAAATCTCCGAGGAAGTAAAGATGGACATGGTGCCCTTATCGTCCAAAGGAATGGTCTTGGCATCCACGCCGGTCATATCCTCCATCATGCGGATCATGGTGGGGTCATCATGACCCAGCATATCCAGCTTCAGAAGGTTCTCTTCCATGGAGTGGTATTCAAAATGGGTAGTAATCTGATCGGAATTGGGGTCATCCGCAGGATGCTGGACGGGACAGAAGTCCCAAATCTCATTTTCCTGGGGGATAACAACCAGGCCGCCGGGGTGCTGACCGGTAGTACGGCGCACACCAACACAACCGGATGCCAGTCGCCCAATCTCTGCGGTGGGGGCTGTCTTACCACGCTCCTGTAGATATTTCTTTACATAGCCATAGGCGGTCTTTTCAGCAACGGTACCAACAGTACCGGCACGGAACACATGGGAAGCACCGAACATGGAAATACAGTATTTGTGTGCTTCCGCCTGGTATTCACCGGAGAAGTTCAGGTCAATATCGGGCACTTTATCACCGCCGAAGCCCAGGAAGGTTTCGAAGGGAATGTTAAAGCCATCCTTTTCCAGCTGGGTTCCACAAATGGGACAGGGCATGTCCGGCAGGTCCGCTCCGCAGTTAAACTCCGCCGGTACATCCAAAATGGTATGCTTACATTCAGGATTGGGGCAACGGTAGTGAGGCGGGAAGGAATTAACCTCCGTGATGCCGGACATAAAGGCTACGATGGAAGAGCCGACAGAGCCACGGGAACCAACCAGGTAGCCGTTTTCCAAAGAATTCTGCACCAGACGCTGGGCAGACATATAAATCACATCGTAATGACAGCTGATAATATCATGCAGTTCTGTCTCAACACGCTTGACAAACAGTTCCGGCGGATTGTCGCCATAGAGTCTGTGGAATTTTCCGTAGACCAGGTCTTTCAGATCTTCCACAGAATTTTCGATCTTGGGGGCAAACAGGTTATGAGGTACCGGACGAACAGTTTCACACATGTCCGCAATGAGGTTTGTATTTGTAACAACCACCTCATAGGCCTTTTCCTCACCCAGATAGCTAAATTCCCTCAGCATTTCATCGGTGGTGCGGAAATACAGGGGGTTAGGCTTATCCGCATCATCAAATCCCTTGGTTGCCAAGAGGATATGACGGAAGATCTCGTCCTCGGGGTTTTGGAAGTGGACGTCACCGGTTGCCACAACGGGTTTGCCCAGTTCTTCACCCAGGCGGACAATGGTGCGGTTAAACTGCTGCAGCTCCTCTACATCCTTGGCAATGCCCTTCTCCAGCATGAACATATTGTTACTGATGGGCTGGATTTCCAGGAAATCATAGAAAGAGGCAATATCTTTCAGTTCTTCCTCGCTCTTATGGTCAATGACCGCCTTAAACAGTTCGCCGGCTTCGCAGGCAGAACCGATGATCAGACCTTCCCGATATTTCATAATTTCGGATTTGGGCATCCAGGGGAAGCGCTTAAAGAACTTTAGATTGGAATTGGAGATCAGATGATAGAGGTTTCTCAGACCCATCTGATTCTTCGCAAACAAAATGATATGATTGGGGCGGCGCTTACCCAAGGGGGTCTCCCGCTCCATATTCATCACATAGGGATTAATTTCCTGCAGATTCTCGACTCCCAGCTCCTTCAGCTGCTCCATAAACTTCGCCATAATCAGGCCGCAGGTCATGGCATCATCAGCTGCCCGGTGGTGATTAAACTCCGGCAGGCTGAGGGCATCAGCAACGATGTTGAGCTTATGCTTATTCAGCTGGGGCATCAGAATACGGGAGAGGATCAAAGTATCTGCATATGTAAAGCTACGTTTAATTCCCTGCCGCTCACATTCAGCACGAATAAAACCGATGTCAAAGGCGGCATTATGGGCAACCAAAGGACGGTCTCCCACAAAATCCAGGAATTTAGGCAGAATTTCTTCAATTTTCGGCTGACCCTTCAGCATTTCATTGGTGATGCCGGTAAGTTCCGTATTTTCCGCGGTCAGCAGCCGCTCCGGGTCTACCAATGTCTGGAATCGGTCGATTTCCTTACCGTCTTTCAGAATCACCGCGCCGACTTCCGTGATGCGGTCATTGATGGAAGAAAGGCCGGTGGTTTCCAGGTCGAAAGCCACAAATTCTCCGTCAAAGGGCATATCGGTCTTACCCCGGACAACAACGCGGTCATCAAGGTCATTGAAATAGTAACCCTCACAGCCGTGAAGGATCTTAAAATCGGTATCAGTGCCGGCCACCTTCAAATTGCCTCCCCAACCTTCCACAGTGTGAAGGGCATCCGTAAAGGACTGACAGCAGCCATGGTCAGTAATGGCAATGGCACGATGCCCCCAGGCAGCGGCCTGCTTAATGACGGATTTGGTGTTGGTCAGGGCATCCATGTTACTCATGGAAGTATGCAGATGCAGCTCTACACGCTTTTCACCCTGGTAGAGATCTTTACGCTTAGGCATCTCTCCGGGCATAATGGCAAAGGGCTTCAGAACCGTTTCATTGGTGTAGTTATCTACCAGCAACTTACCCTGGATTTTGACCACGCTGCCGTTTTTCACGCCTTGCAGAATCGGCTCAGCTTCCTTATTTTCCAGGAATCGGCTGACGCGAACGGAGGAAGTATTATCGGTCACATCAAAATTAATGACCCAGGCGTTGCGCTTCTTCAGTTCCTTGTGCTCAACTGCAAAGACGCGGCCTTCCACAATGATAATGCCCATGTCCAGACTCATGTCCTTCATGGGAACTACTTTTCCCTTGAAAGGTTTGCCATAAATGGCACCGTTATCCACGGGAGCCGCTTCCTTCTTGGGTGCAGCCGCACCATTGCTGGGAAGGCTGGTAATCATAGAAGAGCGCATGGCATCCATGGCCTCAAAGAGCGCTTTACCCTCCAGGTTTTGACCTGCCTTGACTTCCACATTCACCTGCACACCGAACTGCGAAAACAGGCGGCGGCGGATTGCAGGGACACACTCCAGCAGCATATCCTTGCCATTGGCCATCAGGTCAATATGTAGGGTCTCCCCTTCCCATGTCCATTTGGCACCGGCAAGGCTTCCGCGAGTAATGGAATTTTCAGCCACAAACAGCTGCATCAGGTCTTCCTCGTCCATATTAGATAGCTGGGAAGGAGGGTACACCGGTTCGATCCGAAGCTGCCGCAAACCGTAGGCATCACAAATATCCCCAGCAGCATTGGCAAGCAGCTTCTGGGGAATATAGGTTTCCGAAGCAATACTCACCACCACAGAGCGTTTTTCAGGATCAATATCCGCAGCGGTGATGGCCGCCTGAGAAAGCAACCCTAAAAGGGGCTCAGGCGGCTGATAGTCCGAAAACATATTCAGAAAGAATACGGTTTTGCTCATAAAATCCTCTTACAGTGCTTCAATGCGCTTTAACAGCGCAGGTAACAGTTCATCGTAGGGCAGTTTCTCGATCTGCTGACCTTTCTCGAACAGCATGCCGCAGCCATCGCCGCCGGCAATGCCGATATCGGCCTCCCGGGCCTCGCCGGGGCCATTGACAATACATCCCATGACCGCCACGGTAATGGGTTTTTCGCAATCCTTCAGTGCCTCATCCACCTTGTTCACAAGGCCGATCAGGTCAATTTGGGTTCTGCCGCAGGTGGGGCAGGAAATGATATTCACGCCCTCTTTCCGAAGGCCTGCAGCTTTCAGAATGTCCTTAGCGGCGTAAATCTCCTCAACGGGATCATCGGTAAGGCTTACACGGATGGTATCACCGATGCCATCGAGTAGTAGGGCGCCAATGCCCATAGCGGACTTCATAAGACCCATGCGGACAGGTCCGGTCTCTGTGACGCCGATATGGATGGGATAGTCGCATTTGCTGCGGAAGAGTCTGGCTGCTTCCACCATAGTGGGAACGGTAGAGGACTTCATAGACACGCAGGTGTCATAGAAGCCGTACTTTTCCAGCAGTTCCAGGTGCTGGAAGGCGCTCTCCACCAGCGCTTCCGCGGTGGGATGGCCATACTTCTCCAGCAGCTTCTTATCCAGGCTGCCGCCGTTGACACCGATGCGGATAGGGATATGCTTATCCTTACACACATCCACAACTGCCTGGACTCGATCCTCACCGCCGATATTGCCGGGATTGATGCGGATCTTGCTGGCACCGCCTTCTGCGGCGGCAATGGCCAGCTTATAATCAAAATGAATGTCCGCAACCAGAGGCAGAGGAGAACCTGCGCAGATGTCTGCAAAAGTAGCCGCTGCTTCCTTATTGGGAACAGCCAATCTTGCAATCTGACAACCGGCAGTTTTCAGCGCGCGAATCTGCGCAAGAGAACCCTCTACATCGGTGGTTTTAGTGTTGAGCATGGACTGGATTACCACCGGGGCACCGCCGCCGATAGGAACTCCGCCCACAAGAATTTGTCTAGTCATAAGGTTTACCCCTTAAAAATCACAAAAATGTCTTTAAACATGACTACAGCCATAAAGGCCAACAGCAGGATCATACCCGCAGCATGGATATATCCTTCGTACTTGGGATCGATCTTACGGCCAATCAGTTTTTCCACCGCCACGGTCAGCAGCAGCGCAACCGCACGGCCGCCGTCCAAAGCGGGAATGGGCAGCAGATTCATAACTGCCAGGTTCACCGCGATAAACGCGCCAAAGTAAAGCAGATTCAAAACCGCATCCCAAGCTGTTTCAGAGGCCTGCGCTGTGGTATTCATCATCTGAACAATGCCAACAGGGCCTGCCACATCGTTAAGACCTGCCTGGCCGGAGAGGAGCATCTGCAGACTCAGCTTTACAGATTGGACAACGCTCAGACAATTGTTCCAGGTATAGGACATGAGGTTTCCAAAGTTATTTTCCGCATATCCAAATAGGATGCCGTAGCGCATGGAAGTGCTGCCGTCAGCGTTGGAAAATTCATGACGCTCCATAGCAAAGTTATTCAGCTGAAGCTTTTGGCCGTTACGCTCCACCACCAGGTCATGGGTGTCATCACCGCTTAAACCAAAGAGCATACTGGCATCAGAAGCAATATAGACACGGCTTCCGTTAATCTTCAGGATCCGGTCACCTACATGGAGGCCTTCCTCGTAAACGATGGTGTTGCCGGGTTCTGCCTCCGCAATCACCGGCTGAGCAAATCCATCAGCAGGAGCCAGCACCAGGGCAAAAATCAGAAAACCGGAGACAAAATTCATTGCTGCACCGGCAAGCAAAATGCCTAACCGCTTCCACCATACTGCCTTTTGGAAAGAACGGGGATTCTCCGTATCGCTGTCCTCGCCCTCCATGGCGCAATAACCGCCCAAAGGAATACAGCGGATGGAATAGAGGGTCTCCCCTCTCTGCCATTTAACAATAGCAGGGCCCATGAACATAGCAAACTCATTGACCTGGACACCGGATGCTTTTGCTGCCAGGAAGTGACCCAGTTCGTGGATAAAGATCAGAAAACTAAAAATGATAATCGCAAAAATAATCGCCATTGGGTTCCTCGCTTAGTTGGCATTCATAAACTGACGCACTGCCTGACGGGCAAGACGGTCAGACTCCAGAATTTCTTCCAGAGTAGGATCTGCAATAAAGGGAACAACATCTACCGCACGGGAAACAAGATCATAAATATCGTAGAAACCGATCTTGTCATCCAGGAACAGCGCAACTGCCTCTTCATTGGCGCCGTTCATAGCAGGACATGCAGTGCCGCCCTTAGCCGCACAATCTCTTGCCAGCTTCAGGCAAGGGAATGCCGCCATATCAGGATGGGCAAAGGTCAGCGCGCCGCAGGTGGTCAGATCCAGGAAATCTACAGGTGTTGCACTGCGCTCGGGATAGGTCATTGCCAGCTGAATGGGCAGACGCATATCCGGTGCGCCCAGCTGAGCCATCACTGCACCGTCGGTAAACTCCACCATGGAGTGGACGATACTCTGACGGTGGATCAGCACATCCACCTGCTCCAGGGGGAGGTCGTAGAGCCGCATAGCTTCGATGACTTCCAGGCCCTTGTTCATAAGGGTTGCACAGTCGATGGTGATCTTGGCACCCATCTTCCAGTTGGGATGTTTGAGGGCATCTGCCTTGGTGACAACGCCCAGTTCCTCTCTGGACTTTCCGTAGAAGGGGCCGCCGGAGCATGTCAGCAGAATGCGCTTGACTTCTCTGCGGTCGCCGCAGCCCATGAGACACTGGAAGATAGCCGAGTGCTCGGAGTCCACGGGGATGATCTCAGCATTGTACTTCTTGGCTTCTGCCATCACCAGCTGACCGGCACAGACCAGGGTCTCCTTATTGGCAAGGCCAATGCGCTTATGAGCGCGGATTGCTGCCAGAGTAGGCTTCAGGCCAACCATACCCACCACTGCTGTGATGACACAATCAGCTTCAGGGATAGTAGCGGCTGCGATCAGGCCTTCCTCACCGAACATAACTTCGATAGGCAGGTCAGCAACCAGGTTTTTCAACTGCTGCGCAGAAGCCTCAGTAGACATGACCGCCAGCTTGGGCCGGTATTTCCGGCACTGCTCGGCCATACGCTCTGCGTTGCTGCCAGCAGTCAACGCCGCCACGGGAAGATTTAAATTATCAATAATGTCCAGGGTCTGACGTCCGATAGAGCCGGTGGAACCCAGGATACTTACACACTTTACCATAATTATTTCACCGCCAAAGGTAGAATCAGCAGAAGCACTTCTGCCAGGGGGGCAACGATGGTCACCGAGTCAAAGCGGTCCAAAATTCCGCCGTGACCGGGAAGGAGCTTACCGTAGTCCTTGATACCTGTCTGCCGCTTGATCACAGAGAACATCAGATCGCCAAAGGTAGCAAAACCTGCACCCAGCACACCGTAGAGAACCGCAAACAGATAATTCACTGTAAAACCAAAGAAGTATTGCAGCACAAGGCCATAGACGATCATACCTACGATACCGCCCAGGAAACCGCCAAAGAGACCCTCCACAGTCTTCTTGGGGCTGATAAGGGGACAGAGCTTATGCTTGCCGAAAGCGCAGCCGATCAGATAGGCACCGGTATCAGGCATAAAAGCCATCACAAAAGGCGCAACAACCAGGAATCTGCCGTGATCCATCAGTACAATCCGCACCAAAGCAGACAGCAAATACGGAATTAGCAGACCTGCCACCATAGTGATAGCAACCTGCTGGAACGGTAATTGGCCATGATTGATAAGAAGCCGAGAAAAACAGAACACCGTAAAAGCAAGAAGCAAGGCCAGCCAATAGGCATAGGGTAAGCCTGAATAGGACAGCCAAACAACAATGATAGCCGTTGTACAGGCAAGAGAAATCAAGCCGATATCTTTAACCAGTCCGGTGGATCGCAGCAGCTCCTCTGCCGCAATTGCCACCATCAAGCTCAGAAGCAAACCGGTAAACACTTCGGGCAAAAACAGCAGCACTACAACAAGTACTGCAATGAGCGAAACACCTGTAATGGTACGCTTAAGCATACTCACACACCTCCGAAGCGACGGTTTCTCCGATGGAATTCATCGATCGCCTTATCCAGGTCATCGGGGCCAAAGTCGGGCCACAGCACATCCATAAACACATACTCGGAATAGGCAGACTGCCACAGCAGGAAGTTGCTGGTGCGCTGCTCACCGGAGGGGCGGATGATCAGCTCCGGATCCGGCACATCCTTAGAGTAAAGATACTGGGAAAGAAGTGCCTCTGTCAGGTCTTCCGGCTGGTATTTGCCATCTTTCACATCGGACGCAAAGGCAGAGGCTGCCTTTACGATCTCATCTCTGCCGCCGTAATTGAGGCAGAAATTCACCTGCACATCATATTCCTGGGAGCGGCTTTCCGCATCCAGGCAGAGTTTGCGCAGTTCGGGACTCAGGCGGCTCAGATCCCCGAAGAATTGAAAACGGACACGGTTTTTCTCCATATCCGCCAGAGCTTCGGTCAGATATTTACCCAACAGACGCATAATACCGCCTACTTCCTCCTCAGAACGCTTCCAGTTCTCGGTAGAGAAAGCATAGACAGTCAAATATTTCACACCCAGAGTACGGCAATAATTGGCAATCCGGCGGAATGCTTCGCCACCGGCTGCGTGACCGGCCGTACGAGGCAATCCCCTTTTCTTAGCCCAGCGGCCATTGCCGTCCATAATAATAGCAATATGGCAAGGAGGTGCCAATTTCTGCATTTCGGCCATATTACCACCTCATTTCTTAGAAAAATAAAGTATAAATTTGGGGGCGCAAGCGCCCCCAAATGAATCGGCTATTAAAGTGCCATCAGTTCCTTTTCCTTGGCGGCGTAAGCTTCATCGGCCTTCTTGGTATACTTATCCAGCATATCCTGCAGATCCTTCTCAGCCTTCTTCTGCTCGTCCTCAGTAATCTCGGAGTTCTTCTTCAGCTTCTTCAGGTAATCCATACCGTCGCGGCGGATGTTACGCATAGCAACCTTTGCCTCTTCTGCGTACTTCTTAACCTGCTTAGCCAGATCCTTACGACGCTCCTCAGTCAGCTGGGGGAATACCAGGCGGATGACCTTGCCATCATTCTGGGGGTTGATGCCCAGGTCGCTGACCTGAATAGCCTTCTGAATGTCCTTCAGCAGCTTGGTATCCCAGGGAGCGATCACCAGGGTGCGTGCATCGGGAGTAGAAATGGTAGCAACACCGTTCAGAGGAGTCTCACTGCCATAGTATTCAACGGTAATGCGGTCCAGAACCTTGGGGTTTGCACGGCCTGCACGAACTGCGCCGAATTCCTCAGCCAGGTGATCCAGAGCCTTTTCCATTCTTCTGCCGTAATCCTTAAAATCAACTGCCATAATTGATATCCTCCTTAAAATTCGTTCTTAACGGTGGTTCCGATCTCTTCTCCGCGGACCACACGAACAATACTGTTTTCTTCATCCAGGCCAAAGCAGACCATGGTCATGTTGTTGTCCATAGCCAGAGCCATGGCGGTAATATCGGTAGCCTTCAGGTTCTTGTCCAGGGCTTCACGATAAGTGAGCTTAGAATAGCGAACAGCATCCGGATCCTTCTTAGGATCAGCAGAATAGATCGCATCAATGTTCTTAGCCATGAGGATTGCATCTGCTTCGATCTCTACACCACGCAGCACAACACCGGTGTCGGTGGAGAAGTAGGGATTGCCGGTACCGGCAGCAAAAATGACAACCTTGCCTTCGTTTAAGTAACGGTTAGCGGTATCGCGGGTGAAGTATTCGCAGAACTTATGCATCTCCACAGCGCTGAGTACACGTGCATCCACACCGTGCTTTTCCAGAGCATCTGCAACAGCGATAGAGTTCATAACGGTACCCAGCATGCCCATAGCATCGGCATGGCTGCGCTGCATCTTATCAGCACCGTCCTTTACACCGCGCCAGAAGTTACCGGCACCAACCATCAAACCAACCTGTACGCCCATATCCACACATTCCTTGATGGCGGCGCATACAGAATTGATCACATCAAAATCCAAACCTCTATGAGCAGGGCCGGCCAGGGCTTCGCCGCTGACCTTCAGCATGACTCTTCTATACTTGATTTCAGACAAGCATACTCACTCCTTCCTTATTCTATCCTATTTTAATATAAGACAGCCAAATTGACAACCACAATTTTTCTATTTCAGAAATTGTTTTCGTATTTTTTACAAGTTTTGGAATTCTCCCCCATCTTTATTTATAAGTTTATCTGTAATTTCAGAATAGTATTGCAAAATTTTTACCAATCGGTTATAATATTTTGGAATTTTACCAACAAGAGAGGATGCGACTTATGGCTGAAATCATGGAAAGCAAGAATTTCATCCACGCGTTTATTGAAGAAGATATCGCGGAAGGCGGCCGCTATGAAGGCGCTACCGTCCACACCCGTTTTCCCCCCGAACCCAACGGTTATCTGCACATTGGTCACTGCAAGGCGCTGATCATTGACTTTGGTACTGCTGAGAAGTTCGGCGGTCTGTGCAACCTGCGTATGGATGATACCAACCCCACCAAGGAAGATGTGGAGTTCGTCCACGCTATCCAGGAAGATATCCACTGGCTGGGCTTTGACTGGGGTGACCGTTTCTTCTACGGTTCCGATTACTTTGAGAAGGACTACGAATACGCAGTAGAGCTGATCAAGAAGGGTCTGGCATATGTCTGCGAGCTGACCCCTGAGCAGGCAAAGGAGTTCCGCGGCGATCTGAACACTCCCGCCACCTCCCCCTACCGTGACCGTCCCATTGAGGAAAGCCTGGATCTGTTTGAGAGAATGCGCAACGGCGAGTTCCCCGACAACGCAATGACCCTGCGTGCCAAGATTGACCTGGCTTCCGGCAACTTCAACATGCGTGACCCTGTTATTTACAGAATCCGCCACATGCACCATCACCGCCAGGGCGATAAGTGGTGCATCTACCCCATGTACGACTTTGCTCATCCCATTCAGGACGCACTGGAAGGTATTACCCACTCTCTGTGCTCCCTGGAGTTTGAAAACCACAGACCTCTGTACAACTGGGTTGTGGAGAACACCTCCGTTCCCCATACTCCCCGTCAGATCGAGTTTGCAAGACTGGGTATTGACCACACCGTTCTGTCCAAGCGTAAGCTGAGAGCACTGGTTGAAAACGGTCATGTTTCCGGCTGGGATGATCCCCGTATGCCCACTCTGTGCGGCCTGCGCCGCCGCGGCTACACTCCCAAGTCTATCCGCAACTTCTGCGACCGTGTTGGCGTCGCCAAGTCCCCCAACACCATCGAGTACGCTTTCCTGGAGCACTGCCTCCGTGAGGATCTGAATGAGACCGCCACCCGTGTGATGGCTGTCCTGAAGCCTATCAAGCTGACCATCACCAACTACCCCGAAGGCAAGAGCGAGACCGTAACCGTGGAGAACAACCCCAACCGTCCCGAGGACGGCACCCGTGAGGTCACCTTCTCCCGCAATCTGTGGATTGAGGCAGATGACTTCCTGGAAACTCCCATTCCCAAGTATAAGCGTCTGTTCCCCGATGGTCCCGAGTGCCGTCTGAAGG
>JAFOBK010000039.1 GCA_017381835.1 Oscillospiraceae bacterium
CAAGGTTGTCCGCATCCTGCCCATCGGCGCATTCGTTGAGATCGCTCCCGGCCACGACGGCATGGTTCACATCTCCAAGCTGGAGAACCGCCGCGTTGAGAAGGTTGAGGACGTTCTGAACCTGGGCGATATGACTTGGGTCAAGTTCATGGGCTTCGACGAGAAGGGCCGTGCAAACTTCAGCCGCAAGGACGCTCTGAAGGAAATGGAAGGTTAATTGATTCGTGCAAGGCTTGGGTGGTAATCGTTACTTCCCTAACCCGCTCGGTATCGTTCCATTGTACAATATTCACCCCCACTCCATTTGGAGTGGGGGTTCTTTTTCGGGATGCCCCCGACAGGCAATTCGTGCAAAGTCTGAGTGGTAATCGTTACTGCCCATACCCACTCGGTATCGTTCCATTTTTCTGATTATAACCCCCGATGCATTTTCATCGGGGGTTCTTCTTTTTTTCGTTTTACCTTGTAGGGGCGGCCAGCGGCCGTCCGGCAGTAGGCACTTCCTTTTTTATGTCGGATTTCGGCAAATCCGCAGATGCTTCCTATGCTGACGAGCGATGCTCGCCCCTACAATTTCTGCTCTACCCGAGTGGAGCAATGATACAACGTCTTAATCTCACGTTATTTTATTTATATTCACATATTTATTATTGACAAACGATAATTCCAATGCTATCATGCAGAAAAAGGAGGTCATTGCTATGAAAAAGAAATTCTCTGTAACCCGGCTAGCACTATGGGCGACCCGTGCCAGCATGGCTGCTGTTGTGATTAGTCTGCCGTTGCTTCCAAAGTTTCTACTTTGGTATCGCTCACCCTGGCCCCAGCCCCAGTATTCCAATCATGCCATCGCCATTGCTTATTACTGCTGCGCGGTATTTGCTTTGCTGGCTTTGTGGTCCATGGATAAGCTGCTGCGGAATATTCTGGCCGGTGAAGTGTTTGTTCGGGACAATGTCCGCGGTATCCGCCGAATTCAACTTTGCTGCGGTATTATCAGTCTGATCTGCCTGCCCGCGGCTCTGTTCTATCTCCCGCTTACCTTTATGGTAATCATCATGGCATTTCTGTTTCTTGTGGTTTGGGTGGTGGCCCAGGTGATGGATGCCGCCGTGACCATCCGGGAAGAAAACGATCTTACTATTTAAGGAGGCAGCCATGGCAATTATCGTCAATTTGGATGTGATGCTGGCAAAGCGGAAGCTGACCTCCCTGGAACTGTCCCAGCGAGTCGGCATCACCCCCGCCAACCTATCCATTTTAAAAACCGGCAAGGCCAAGGCCATCCGTATGAGCACTCTGGAGGCTATCTGCCGGGAACTAAAATGTCAGCCCGGGGATCTTCTGGAATACACAGAAGATGACGATCCCTGGAAGCGCTAACCCGAAAGGAGACAATTATGGAATCTATGAACCCCGAACCGATCCCCCAGAATCCGAGTTTTCCTCCCGCCGCACCTGCCAGCCGCCATTTTCCCTCGGGAAAGCGGGAATTTCTTTATGCATTGGTGGTTCTGATCTGCGGCTGTTTTTTGTGCAACAGCGTTTTCTACGGTGGTCTGAACTTGGGCTTTGCCATATTCACCGCTATCATCTTGGCCGCCACCGTACTCTATCTGATTTCTCGTGGTAGTAAGCCCTCGGCTTACTGCATAGTTCTTTTGGTCTGCAGCCTGGTGATTCTCGGCACCTTTGCACGTGGGTCTGATGCCGGTGTAAATTTTGTCCTGTTTTACTTCCTGGTGCTGAGCGTCAATCTGAGCCTTTGCCTGCTGGCGGGCCAAAACCGCCGCGATCCCAAGGGCTTCCTCTCCCTGCTGGATGCGCCCCGCACCGTATTTATGCTGGGTGTTGGTAAGGTTTCCCCCGCTTTTAAGGGACTGAAGCTGGGATTTCAGCAAGGCAGCGCCGTCAGTAAGAAATTCGGCGCTGTGGGCGTAGGCTTACTACTGTCTATCCCTTTGCTGGTTGCGGTCATCTCTCTGCTGATCAAAGCCGACGCTGCCTTTGACGGTCTGCTGCAGCATCTGCCGGATTGGGACATGGCTGAGCTGGTGACCAGCGTTCTTTTCGGATTTTTGCTGGCCTGCTATTTCTACACCCGCGGCACCGCCCTCTGCCACAGCCCGAAAGACACGCCCGACACTCACGAAAGAAAGGGCATGAATCCTCTGACTGTCAACACGGTGCTGATTGCCGTGGGCGTTGTATATGTGGTTTATCTGATCAGCCAGCTGGCCTATTTCTCCGGCGGTTTCTCCGGTATCCTGCCGGAGGGTTACACCATCGCAGAATATGCCCGCCGTGGTTTCTTTGAGATGGCATGGCTGTGCGTCATCAACCTGGGCATCATCGCTTTGGCTGTGGGTCTCACCTCCGCTAAGGGGGCCTCTCCCCTGCTGACCAAACTGCTGTGTCTGTTTTTGGGCATTGTAACCCTGTTTTTGGTGGTCAGCGCCAGCGCAAAAATGTTCATTTACATTGATGCTTACGGTCTGACCCGCTTAAGAGTCTTGACGGAAGTCATCATGATCTGGCTGGGTCTGTCCACGATCATTGTCTGCGTTTGGCTGTTCCTGCCGAAGCTTGCCTATATGAAGATCATCCTGGTGCTGGCTCTTGTAATGGGTGCGGCTGTAGGCTGGGCAGATGTGGACACGGTGGTGGCCCGGTACAATGTCAATGCCTATCTATCCGGAAAGTTAGCTACCGTGGACGTAAATTATTTAGGTACACTGGGAAGCGGTGCAACACCTTATATTCAGAAATTGATGGATGACCCAAACGCTGAAATTTATGTTCCCGCTCGTGTAAATACTTACAGCCGGGAAGATTCCGGAAACGCTGTGAAAGATTTCCGGGACTGGAACTATGCCGATTACCTGTCCGATTCCTTGCTATTCCCAGATAAGTAAAAAATCGCCCCCGATGCATTTGCATCGGGGGTTCTTTATTTAGGACAATGTTACGATACCGAGCTAACCACCCTATGGTCTATCGATAATCGACCAGCCGGGCACGAATTGCCCGCGGGGGCATCCCCGCTTAATTGCCGGCCAGAATCTGAGCCAGGTCGGAATCAGCGTCCAGGATGATGGTCTTTTCGGTGCCGGTCAAGCTCTGCTGTAGGGCATCTAATGCCAGAATGAACTCATAGAAGTCCTTCTTGTCATTGGTGTTATAGGCCTCCGCCAGCATACGCATGTACTCGGCTTCGCCCTCTGCTTCCAGCTTGGCAGCCTCGGCTTCTGCGTTGGACACGATGATATTCACCTGCTTATCCACCTCGTTACGGATAATGGAAGCATCGTAGTTGCCGTCAGCAGTGTACTTCTCGGCCATCTGATTACGCTCGGAGATCATACGGGAGTAAACCGCGTTCAAGTTGGAGTCAGGCAGGTCAAACTGCTTGATCTTCACGTCCTCCACATGGATACCATAGGTTACTGCCTGGTTATCCACGGTGGTGGTGATACCTTCGTAAATGTCGTTACGCTCAGCGCCGTCATTCATATTGATGATGTCTGCCTGGGCAAGACGGCCCATGGCATTCTTCAGGGCGTTATAGGTAATAGCGTTCAGACGCTCCTCTGCCTTGCCGGTAGTACCCAGGGCACGGTAGAACTGCTGGGGATCGGAGATCTCCCACAGAATGTAGCAGTCCACGGTCATATTCTGCTTATCAGAGGTCAGCACCTCAGAAGGAGGAATGTCATAGAACTGGGTAGCCTTGCTGAAATACTTCACGCTGTCCACAAAAGGAACTTTGAAGTGCAGGCCAGGGGCATCTGTGGTATTGACGATTTCGGAGAAACGGAAGGTACATGCGTACTGGTCTTCCCGGACAGTATACAGAGAACCGGACAGGCCGATCACCAGGAGCAGCACGATAACGATAGCTAAAATTGTCTTTTTCATATTAATTGCCACCTCCTACGATGGTCTCTAAGGGCAGAAGCATATCCACATTCTCGCCGGAGCCGGTGTTCACAAACACTCTCACACCGGGCAGAACTTCGGAAATGGCTTCATAGTACATACGGGAGCGGGTGATCTCGGGGTTCAGCTTATATTCTTCATACATAGCATTGAACATAGCCACCTGCTGGGTTGCTTCATTGATACGCTTTTGCTTCAAGAACTGTGCGTTCTGCACCAGTTTGTCAGCCTGAGCCTGGGCATCGGGCAGCTGGGCATTCTGATAGGCCTTGGCATCGTTGACCACGGTCTCTGCCTGCTGCTTGGCAGTTTCCACCGCCTTGAAGGCTTCGATAACATCCTGCGTGGGAGGCTCGGAGTCCTGGATGCGCACATCCACCAGGGTCAAACCAATGTCGTACTCGCTGAGAATCTGGGTGACCAGATCCTTGACCTGGCTCTGAATGCTCTCCTTACCGTCGGTCAGAACCGCGTCAACAGCGGTGGAGCCAACCACATTACGCACCTGGCTCTGAATCAGATTGCGCAGGATCATTTCGGGATTGTTGGAGGAATAGAGGTAAGCCACCGGATCGGAGATCTTGTATTCGACGAAGAAGTCCACGTTAACGATATTGTAGTCGCCGGTGATCATGGTGCTTTCCTTTTCATTGACCTGGTAGTATTCATCGCCGCCATTGGAGGAATAACCCAGTTCAATCTTCTGATAGACATTCACATCCACCTTCTTTGCCTGCTGAATGCCGAAGGGCAGCTTGAAATGCAGGCCTGCATCGGTCACATCGGTGACTCTGCCGAAGGTAGTGACAACTGCCTGCTGCTTATCGTCAACGGTGTAGAAGCAGGAGGAGCTGCCAATCACCAGTACGATCGCCAGAAGCACCACCACGACGATGTTCCGGATCTTCTTCCAGTTTACCGGCTCTTTGGGGCCGTTGTCCTTGACCCACCGGTAAGTTCCATTATTGTTCATCATTTTCTTTCCTTTCTTTTATTGTAGCTCGCTGAGCATTTTTTCGGTTTCCTGCATCATGCGGCTTGCCAGCCAGGCCGTCAGCATGATCCGCAGAACATCCCGCACCCGATCTTTCGCGCCGGGAACCGGTTCTTCATAATCCGCCAGATATTCTTCCAGCAGTTTTTCCGCCGCCGTCGGGTTGTAGAGTTCTTTCATCCGGGCTGCCAGCTTCACAAACATAAAATAAAGCTGGGAATCATCGATCATGTCATCGCTCTCATCCCCAAGTTTGCCGTTCACATGGGACAACAGCCGACAGATCCGCTCGATGGGCATAGCGCCCCGGAGCATATTGATGTTCAAAATCCGGCACAGCTGCCGCAGACTATAGCGCTTACCCACCGGGGAGGTGAGGAATCCTCGCTTCACCCAGTTCTGCACTGTGTAGGCTTCCAGACCGGTGATGGCTGTCACCTGACTCAGGGTAATGCCGCCCCCAAAGAACAAGGCCTCCAGCTGCTGGGAAATATGGGTCGCTTCTGCACGGTCTGCATGCAAGACCGTTCCGGGTATGGTCCACATCATGACATCACTTCCTTCCTCTTTGTGGTACCACTATACTATCATATGGTCATTTGGCTGTCAAGAACAATTTATTGACCATTTGCAAACGATGTGTAAATTCCCTGTGTCAAAATATTATTTTTCTCCCTTTACGAACGGAAAAATTTGTTGTACAATATAGCCTATATAAAAAGAGAGGGGGTCCGGCACATGGGCTGCATGAAATGCGGTGTGGATATTCCGGAAGGTCAGGTTTTCTGCGATCACTGCCTTTCCATGATGGAAAGCTATCCCATTAAACCCGATGCCCGTATCCATCTGCCCAAGCGGGCCTTTGCCCAGGAAGAGCAGCCGAAGAAAACCGGAAGGAAAAAGCGCACCCTCTCCCCCGAGGAGCAAATTTCTGCTCTTCAGCTGAAAGTATTGCGGCTGCGCTTAGTCGCTGTGATTCTGGCCTTCATTCTGTGCATTGTCAGTGGATTCCTGGTGCTGAAGATCTACACGGACTACACCACCCCGGAACCTGGACGGAATTACACAATTGATACCTCCATGGGTCATTGATGTTTCACGTGAAACATTTCTCTTTTCGCTGACCCCAATTGTTCCACGTGAAACATTTAGAAAGGAAAAAATATGGGAAAGATAATTGCTGTGGTGAATCAGAAAGGTGGCGTTGGTAAAACCACCTCCGCCGTGAACCTCACCGCCGCACTGACCGAAGCCGGCAAGCGGGTGCTGCTGTGCGACTTTGACCCCCAGGCAAATGCCACATCGGGTCTGGGTCTGGACAAGCGCCATCTGAAGTCCAGCGTCTATGATGTGGTTATCAATGACGAACCGGCAGCAAATGCAATTGTAAAAACAAAATACGGTGATGTCCTTCCCTCCACCGCTGACCTGGCCGGAGCAGGTGTGGAACTGGTAACCATGCCGGAACCCAATTACCGCCTGCGTAATGCTCTGGAAAGTGTACGGGATCAATATGACATCATATTCATCGACTGTCCTCCCTCCCTGGAGCTGCTGACCCTGAACAGCCTTTGCGCTGCAGACGGCATTATGGTTCCGGTGCAGTGCGAATATTACGCTCTGGAAGGACTGACCGATCTGATGACCACGCTGCGAATGGTAAAAAAGCGCCTGAATCCCCGTTTGGAGATCTTCGGTGTTGCCCTTACCATGTTTGACGGCAGAACCAATTTCTCCACCCAGGTTGCCCAGGAAGTGAGAAGGCACTTCCCCGGAAAAGTCTTCGCAACTGTGGTGCCGAGAAATGTACGCCTGGCTGAAGCTCCAAGCCACGGCATACCCGTGACGGTCTATGACCGGCACAGCCGGGGTGCTGTAGCCTACAAAGCAATGGCTCAGGAAATCATTGAAAAATTATAACGAGGTGAAGAAATGGCAAAAGGCTTAGGCAAAGGTCTTGGCGCATTGATGGGCGACTTCACCGCGGAAACTCCCTCCGCAAAAAGCCCCTATCAAATGCTCCCGATCCACAAAGTAGAGCCCAATCCCGATCAGCCCCGTCAGGACTTTGACCCGGAGGAACTGCAATCCCTGGCAGATTCCATCGCAACCCACGGTGTGGTGCAGCCTCTGACCGTTCGGGAACTGAATAACGGCTACTATCAGATCATCGCCGGTGAGCGCCGCTGGCGGGCAGCACGGATCGCAGAACTCAGAGAGATCCCCGCTGTGATCATCGAAGCCGATGACCGGAAAGTGATGGAACTGGCGCTGATCGAAAATCTGCAGCGGCAGGATCTGAATCCCGTTGAAGAAGCCATGGGCTATCAGACTCTGATGCAGGAATACGGTCTGACCCAGGAAGATACCGCAAAGCAGGTAGGCAAGTCCAGACCTGCTGTGGCAAACGCCCTGCGTCTGCTGAACTTAAGTGACAAAGTGCTGGAAATGCTCCGAAAGGGCGAACTCAGCGCAGGTCACGCAAGAGCAATTCTCTCCCTGAAAACCCAAAAGCTTCAGGAAGCGGCCGCACAGAAAATCGCAGCCCTGGGACTGTCCGTCCGCCAGGCTGAACAACTGTGCAAAAACATGAGCAAAGAACCTGCACCGGTAAAAGAGCCCACCCTGGCTGTGGACTATGTTGCCGAGTGTGAAAAAACACTTTCCAAGCATTTGGGTAGAGGTGTTAAAATCATCAGCGGCAAGAAAAAGGGTCGGTTTGAGCTGGAATTCTACGGTGAAGACGATCTGCAGGTTCTTCTGGACGCGCTAATGAAATTGGAGAAATAATATGAACAAAAAACTATACAGAAACACACAGAGCAAAATGATTGCCGGTGTCTGCTCCGGTATTGGTGAATACCTGAACATTGACGCAACCATCATCCGCCTGATTTGGGCGCTGATTGGTCTCACCGGCGCCGGTATTTTGGCATACCTGGTAGCTGCTCTGATTATTCCCGAAAAACCCGCCGACATTATCGACGTATAACCATAAGAGAGGTAAAAAACATGTTAGACATTCGTAAGATCAAGGAAAATCCCGATGCTGTTAAGGCCGGTCTGAAGGCTAAGGAAGTCGACTGCGATGCAGTTGTTGACCGCATTCTGGAGCTGGATGTAGAGATCCGTGCTCTGAAGACCGCTTCCGAAGGCCGTACCGCTCAGAAGAACAAGATTGCCAAGGAAAACGGCAAGCTGTTCGGCCAGAAGAAGGGCATGGAAAAGAAGGGTGAAGACACTTCCGCCATCGAAGCACAGATTGAAGCCAACAAGGCTGAGTCCATTGCTCTGGACGCTGCCAACGAGGCTGATACCGGCAAGCTCCGGGAGCTGAGCGTAGAGTTCAAGACAGCTATGCTGAGCCTGCCCAACCTGCCCGATGCTGACCTGCTGCCCGGCGGCAAGGAAAACAATGAGCCTCTGCGCTACATCGGCGAAAAGCACGCATTTGACTTTGAACCCAAGCACCATGTGGATCTGTGCCAGGATCTGGGCCTAATCGACTACGAGCGCGGCGTTAAGCTGGCCGGTTCCGGCAACTGGATGTACACAGGCATGGGCGCTCGTCTGGAGTGGGCTCTGCTGAACTACTTCATCGACACCCACACCGCTGACGGCTACGACTTCATCCTGCCTCCCCACATGCTGGAGTACATGTGCGGTGAAACCGCAGGTCAGTAGATCGGAAGAG
>JAFOBK010000273.1 GCA_017381835.1 Oscillospiraceae bacterium
TACCGAAGAAACCATACCTTACCAGCAGCTTTGGGATGAGATGTGCGCTTACAATGAAACCCTCTATGCAGAAAAGCAGGTCAGCTTCGACAGCCCGGATGACTATGAACAGCCCAGTTTCAACCTTCTGGACTATGGCCTGGAGGATGAAGTGTTTGCTGTCCTAACCGCCCGAAAGATCAATCTGGAAATGCCGGTCTATCTGGGAGCTACAGACTCCAATCTGGCCCACGGTGCATCCCATCTGTCTCAGACCAGCCTGCCCATTGGCGGTGAGAATACCAACTGCGTTATTTCTGGTCACAGAGGATGGAACGGAGCAGCTCATTTTCGGTATGTGCCGGATCTGGCTAAAGGCGATATTGTGACCATCCGGAACCTGTGGGAAACCCTGACCTATGTAGTTGTGGAAACAAAAATCATAGCTCCCAACGATGTAGATGCCATTCATATACAGGAAGGCCGGGAGCTGCTGACCCTTCTGACCTGCCATCCCTATGCCAGCGGCGGCAAACAGCGGTTCCTGGTCATCTGTGAACGTATCAGATAGGAGGAATTATTATGGAAAAACGAATGGCTGGTAATTACGAAATCATCCATGCCTTTCACATTGGAGATAAAGAAATCGTCATCGGTGAGAATGTCAACACCATTGGCGATGAACGGTATATGTGCGCCTATTGCGATAGAAATGAGATTTTCGGACTGTACAGCGATCTTTGGTGCAGCGATGACTTCTGTGAGGTTGTAAATAAGTATGCAGAACGGCTTTCCGAGCAGGCCGAGAAAACACGCAGAGAGCTGAAAACTCCGATCTTACAGGGGATCGATATTACCCCTATCCTGAAAGCAGAATGTGCTCCCATTTCCAGCAAGGATGACCTTAACGGTAAGATCGTTGTCATCAAACAGGATGTACTGCGTCAGGAGTACCGGAGATCCACCAATCAGATCAAGCTCTGCACGGGAGGTTTTGGTGCATCGCCCAACAGCCGTGGCTCTGCCTGTTATTGTGTAGACCTATATACCAGAAAGACCAACCGCTTTGAGCGGCAGGATATTATGGGAACATTGCAGCCGGAGCAGCTTCCCAAATGGGCTGCGATGGGGCTTGAACGATACCAGCAGGAGCAGAAGCAGAAATCCGCAAGAAGCAAGGAGGAACGGTAATGGAGCAGAGAGTTTGCGCCGGTTACGTCATCACCCAGAGCATCCAGGTCAAAGACACCGAATTTGTTCTGGGTGAACATCCCAAAACCGGAATGTGTGCCACATGGCAATGTAAGAATGGAGACAACTACTTCTGGGGGCATTACATTACCAACAAGTACGATGCTCTGAAAGATCTCTGTGAAAGAGCGTCCCAGGAAGTTGACTACCTGGCATCCATCGGAGCTATACCACCTTTGGCTTCCCGAAAAGAAAAAGACAGGGGGTTTGAACGATAATGGAAGCAGAAATGACGCTGCGCCCCATGACTGAAACGGAGCGTATGTACAGCTATACCCAGTCTCAGCAGCTCATCATGCAATCCGGCTGCATCGGTCATCTGAGTGCCAATTTTGGCAGCGACAACAAACACTTCAATACCAGTTGGGATGACCATCGTGCGGATTTGAAATCCCCGGATTTTGAGCATGAGTTTGAGGAAGTGATCAAGGCTCTGCGGGAAGATGCTAAATACGGAGCTGTATTCAAGAATCGTGGTGCGCTGCTTTCCCTTTGCAACCGAACCCCGGAATCCAGTTTCGGAAATGACCGGGAATACGGTTTCCGTGCAGATACGGATCATTACGCCTATATGTTCCGGCTGAACCCCGCTAAGGGAACAGACAACATTATCTGTTATTGCTATCTGCGGCAGTGGCTGGACCGGCATATGAAGTTGGCTGAAAGAGGCATCCGGTTTATCACACCGGAATATAAGGAACTGTTCCGCATCGCAGATGGTGATAAGATCCGCTACTACACTCCCGGTGGAGAAGTTCGGCTGCTTACTTGCCGCTATATCGATGACCACCATTTTGAAACTGGTAATGCCCCTTGGACGAACCTGTATCATATCGGCGAATTTGCGGACAAATATCAAAGTCACGGTTGCACAGAGCTGACTCCTTTAAGAAACTCCCTTCCGGAAAAATCCTTTGCCCATCTGGAATCCACCGGTGCAATCGTCGTGATACTGAAAGGCGAAAAAGGATATGTGCATACTGCCAACTATCCCGTGGATTGCGATCCAAAAGAAAGTGTGGATGCCTTAAACGCAACGATTGGTGTCACCAAAGCGCAGGCCGCTGCCATGGTTGCCGGTTCCATGTTTGGCTGGGATAAACCTGCTGCTGATCCCAAGAATTATGATGAAGAAGGATTGCCAGTGCGACCTAAAGCAAAAGACCGTGACTGTGAAAGATAAGTCTCAGGAGGTATGAGATGGCAACAAAATATGAACTCATCACCGAGCGATATTTGAATACTGCCGGTGAGATAGCAAAACCGGAAGTGTGGCCATCTTTTCTGACCACCTCCTGCCATAACTTCCGGCTGTCCTTTGACAAGCAGGTGCTTCTGTATGCCCAAAGACCGGATGCAACGGCTGTCCTTCCCATCGAGGGCAAGCATGGCTGGAATCAGAAGTTCGGACGATGGGTAAACCGTGGTTCCAAAGGCATTGCCTTGTTTGACAGTGACCGCAACGGAGTGGCCACACTCAAATATTACTTCGATATTTCCGACACCCATGAAGGCCGGTATCCCCGGCCTGTTCCGATCTGGAGTGTCCGTCCTGAGTTTGAGCAGGATATTCTGGAAACGCTGGAGAATAGCTTCGGTGATCTTGAAAGGAAAGATTCCCTTGCATCCGGACTGATTTCCGCTGCACAGAATGTTGTGGAGGATAATATCTCCGACTATCTGGAGCAGCTCATGTACTACCGGGAGGGTAGCTTCCTGGAGCCTTTGGATGATGAAAGCATTGCCGCCATTCTCAAACCCTTACTGCAAAGCAGTGTTGGCTATATGCTTTTGGTTCGCTGTGGTATTGACCCCGGCGCTTATTACCAGAAAGATGACTTCGGATATATCAGCGGTTTCAATACCTTACAGACCATCAACACCCTGGGTACTGCCACCAGCGATATTTCCCAGATGGTTCTGTCTGAGATTGCCCGAACCACACTCAGCCTGCAGCGACAGGCTGAAAAGCAGAATCGCACATTTGAAGATACAGCCCGAAAAGAGTATGCTGTACCCAAGAAAGAAACCACACAGCAAGAAAGGAGCATTGACCATGACAGCGATCACTTACAGCAGACAGGGCGATTATCTTCTCCCCAACCTTCTCCCGCCCCAGCAGCCGAAAGTTCCCCTTGGGAAGTACGCATCGATGCGCAGCCGGTATCTGAAGGAGAATCAGAAAATCACATACATGAATCTGATGACCAGCGGCAAGCTGAACCAGCACCTGCAGGAGATCGAGCAGACCGCCA
>JAFOBK010000274.1 GCA_017381835.1 Oscillospiraceae bacterium
GCATGACGTTCAGCCAGCTGTTCTCGTCAACCTGGTCAGCCTGGGGAGCCCAAACCTTCAGGGTGACAGCAGTGGGGCCTGCATTTTCTGCGGGAGCAGCAGCCTCGGGAGCCTTGGTCGCAGCGGGAGCTTCAGAGCCGCCGCAGGCAACCAGACCGAAAGCCATTGCCAGCACCAGCAGCATTGCAATGATCTTCTTCATTGTGTTTTCTCCTCCTATGTAGAGTAAAAATAATATATTGCAGCTACAGAGACTACTCTGTTGTTGCCAAAGAATGGTTGATCTCAGATTTATCTGAGATCAAAAAAGGGCAAGCCCTTTTTTGTTTGGTTCGCGAAACATTACGAAACAAATTTGAACGAATTATGTACAGTATAGCACTGTTACATCATACCCGTCAATCTACCAATACGTAAATTTTTCGCATTCCGTTTTGTTTACTTTTACCAATCAGTCCGTCGTCTCTGAACAATCAAGGCAACATATCTGTTTTTTGTTCCTCAACAGCCTTCAACGCATCCCAGTTTGCTCGTCCATAACGTTTCGAAACATTGCGAACCTCTTCGCAAAGGTCCTCTGTTACTTGCCCGGCAGTCAAACGCCAACTCCAGTTACTGTCCACTGTGCCCGGTGTGTTCATACGACTGCTGTTATCCAGTCCAAGCCAGTCCTGCATAGGAATGATGCAGGTATCTGCACAGCAGCGCATGGCAAGGTCGATCAGCTTTCGGTACATCCACTTGTTAGCAATTTCCTGATCGCTGACATAGTTTCTTACATACTCCTGATTTTCCTTATCCAAACCATTGAACCAACCACCGATGGTCTCATTGTCATGGGTACCGGTATAGACTACACAGTTATTGGTATAATTGTGCGTCAGATACTCATTGGAACCGCCGATATCCGCAGCATCAAATCCAAACTGAATAACCTTCATGTTGGGATATCCGCTGTCCTTTACCAGATGGCGGACACCATCAGTCATCAGACCCAGATCTTCTGCGATCACAGCACGATCTCCAAGCTTCCATTTCAGCGTGTTGAACAGATCCATACCAGGACCCTTTTCCCAATGGCCATCCTTAGCACTGTCGCTTCCTGCAGGAATTGCAAAATACTCATCAAAGCCACGGAAATGGTCAAGACGAACCATATCAAACAGTTTGTAGCTATACCACATTCTGGTAACCCACCAATGGAACTCTGTGGCCTTATGGTAATCCCAGCGGTACAGAGGATTGCCCCATACCTGTCCGTCAGCAGAGAAACTGTCAGGAGGACAACCAGCGATCTGTGTGGGACGGTTCTGTTCATCCAGCTGGAACATTTCCGGCTGTGCCCAGACATCGCTTCCGTCGGGAGACACATAGATAGGCATATCGCCAACAATCAGAATGTTCTTATCGTTGGCATATTTCTTCAACGCACTCCACTGCTCATAGAACTTAAACTGCAAATACTTCTGGAACTCTACTTCAAAGTACAGTTTTTCGCGGTAGTAGTCCAAAGCAGGTCCATAGTGCATACGGATATCCTCCGGCCACTGGGCCCAACCTGCTCCTCCAAAGAATTCCCGCAGCGACATAAACAGGGAGTAATCATCCAGCCACCAGAAATTCTCTCCGCAGAAAGCATTGAATGCAGGATTTTCGCTAATGTTGCTACGTTCATAAGCCTTATGCAGCAGAGGAAGACGGTTTTCATAGAGGGCTTTGTAGTCTACCTTGGCAGGATCACTGCCAAAGTCCACAGCATCACACTCTTCACGGGTCAGCACACCTTCCTCAATCAGAGCATCCAGGCTGATAAAATAGGGGCTGCCAGCAAAGGCAGAATAGGCCTGATAGGGAGAATCGGAGGCACCATAGTGAGATGTACTGCCCAAGGGAAGAATCTGCCAATATTTCTGACCGGCCTTCTCCAGCCAGTCCACAAAATCATAGGCAGCTTTATCAAAGCAGCCGATGCCATATTTGCTGGGCAGACTGGTCACAGATAACAAAACACCGCTGAATCGTTTCATAACAAGCAACTTCCTTTCTTTAATCGTGATAATACAGAATCACAGACTCATAGGGACGCAGTTTGGGGGATTCCTCCACATAATTGTTGATCAGCATTTCTGTTTCCCAGAAATTACTGGGAACATCATATGTAAGAGTTTCATCTGTAAAGTTACATACCACAAGAATATGTTCTTCTTCCGTATCTCTGGTGTATGCAAAAATCTTCTCATCTTCCGGGCAGAGCAGCGTAAAAGCACCACTGCGGAACACGTCATAGGTCTTGCGCAGCTGAATCAGCTTCTTGTAATAGTGGAAGATGGAATTAGGATCTGCCAAAGCAGCTTCAGCATTAATCTCGGTATAGTTGGAATTGACGGGCATCCAGGGTGTACCGGTAGTAAAACCGGCATTCTCCCCTGCCGTCCACTGAATCGGAGTTCTTGCATTATCGCGGCTCCGGGCATGGATGGAGGCCATCACTTCCTCGGGATCATAGCCAAGGGCAATACGTTCCTCGTACATATTGAGGGTTTCCAGATCCACATGCTCCTCCAAAGGCAGGAGGATATTGGTCATACCCAGTTCTTCACCCTGATAGATGTAAGGAGTTCCCTCCATACCATGGAGCATGGTTGCCAACATCTTAGCAGACTCCACACGATATTCCCCATCGTTGCCCCAACGGGAAACAATACGAGGCAGATCGTGGTTGTTGAAAAACAGGCTGTTCCAACCCTTTCCATGGAGTTCCTGCTGCCAGTTATCAAGGCACTCTTTCAGCTTTGACAGCTGCAGGGGGATGACATCCCACTTATCCTTACCGGGCTCCTGGTCCAGACAGATATGCTGGAACTGGAACACCATAGACAGTTCGCTGCCATCGGGCGCACTGTAAAGCTTAGCCCGTTCAGTATCAGCGCCCCATGCTTCGCCAACGGAAACCAGCCAATCTTCTTTGAACGCCTCAGCAGACAGTTCCCGCAGATATTCATGAAGCCGGGGTCCGTTGTTGGTGATTTCCAGATCTGCATCCTTACCAATTTGGTCGATAACGTCCAGACGGAAACCAACAACACCCTTCTTTACCCAGAAACGGATACTCTCATACAATTCTTTGCGCATTGCAGGATTTTCCCAGTTCAGGTCAGGCTGTTCCACCGCAAACTGATGGAAATACCACTGCTTCAGCTCCGGCACATAAGTCCAGGCACTACCGCCAAAGGTTGCCCGCATAGTATTGGGAGGAGAATCGGGTTCTCCGTCTCTCCAGATGAAATAATCATGATAGGGATTGTCTTTTCCCTTCAACGCCTCTTTGAACCAGATATGCTGTTCGGAACAGTGGTTCAGCACCAGGTCCATAATGATGCCGATGCCTCTCTTCTTTCCTTCTGCAATCAGTTCCTCCATATCTTCCATGGTACCGAACATGGGATCAATGGCGCAGTAATCAGAAATATCATATCCGTTGTCTACCTGAGGAGACGCACAGACAGGACACAGCCAGATAGCATCGATTCCCAATTCCTGCAGGTAATCCAAACGATTGATGATGCCGCGGATATCACCAACGCCATCACCGTTGGTATCCTGGAAGCTCTTCGGATACAATTCGTAGAAAACTGCCTTTTCCCACCAACCACGTTTGCTCTTATCTAACATTTTCATAATTTAACCTCAAATCTTTTCTATTGCTTCGAAAACACGAAGCATTTCACCCACACTCCAGGCCTGTGCAAAACAACCCTTTCCATCAGTGGGATGATCACCATCATATATCTCCGGAAGCTGTCCCAAACAGCCCTGCCGGAGCATGGACTCTAAAGGCCGAAGCTGCTGGCGGACATACTCTGCTGCTTCCGGTGTGTTTCCGTGCACCTTTAGATATGCGATATAGTAGGAACCCAGCGGGAAAACCCAGACGGTTCCCTGATGGTAAGCCATATCCCGCTCCACCTGGGGGCCACCATAGCTACCATGATACTCAGGATCATCAGGAGATAACGAACGCAGGCCACAGGGTGTATACAGATGCCGGTATACGGTTTCCAGTACCTTACGCTCCTGTTCTGCATCCAGCATGGTAAACGTCATGGAAACTGCCCAGATCTGATTGCAGCGGATTTGGTTGTCCGCAGACGTACCGGATACAACATCCTTCAAGTAGCCCAGATTCTCCATATAGAATTGTTCACGGAAGGATTTCTTGACCAGTTCAGACAAAGAACAGTAATCTGCCCGATTCATATCCAACTCGATAGCCAGTGCATCCATAATGCGCAGCGCATTATACCAGTAAGCATTGATCTCTACAGGCTTTCCGTGACGTGGCGTAGGAAGGATACCATTAACACAGACATCCATCCAAGTCACCTGATCATAGCCACCGCCTGCACTGATCAGGCCATCCGTGTCCATGATGATGGAATGGTGAGTTCCTTTCCGATAGCAGGCAATAATATGTTCCATAGTAGGCCAAGCTTCCCGAACAAACGCACCATCGCCAGTTCGTTTATAGTACTGCCAGACACAGTCAATCAGCAACAGTGCTGCATCCACCGTGTTGTACATCGGCTTACTCTCCCCTTCCGGGAAAAGATTGGGGACCAGACCGTCCTTTTCATAAGCAATGAACGTTCTCAGTATACTTTTGGCATCCTCATACCGCCCTGTTGCCAGACAGCAGCCAGGCAAGGCAATCATGGTATCACGTCCCCA
>JAFOBK010000275.1 GCA_017381835.1 Oscillospiraceae bacterium
ATACCTAATCAATATCATTCTAAAGGCGGTTCCTCTTGCTATGGGCGTAGCCGTGACAGTAACCTCTATTTTGGGCGAACTGGATATGAAGTCCGGTTTCACCATGCTGGGTGTGGGACTGGCTTGCGTTGGTGCATATCTGCTAAAAGAAAAAAACTGACTTTTTTGCAACGCCCGCTGGTGAAAACATCAGCGGGCATTTTTAATTTGCAAAGCGGTTTTCTTGGGTGTATAATGACCACACGAAAATAAGAGGAGGTGCGGCAATGACTGCCCGAAACGCAACATTTGAAGATATGGCCCTCGCCGCAAAGATTATGGTCACATCCTTCCGCACGGCATTTGCGGCATTTGTTTCTCCGGAAACCATGGATGCCTGCACCAACCCGGATAACTGCCGTGCCATGCTGGAAAGCATTTATCGGGAAGGAAAGATGCACTTCCTGATGGGTGGAAATCAGGGTTTCCTCTGCTGGCAGGAAACAGAGCATGGCGCAGAAATCGTGGCGATCCACTCCCTTCCTGAAAGCTGGGGAAACGGTCTGGGCCATGCCATGCTGACGGAAGCCTTAAAACAGAACGGTAACCGCCCGGTGCATCTCTGGGCATTCAAGGAAAACACCCGCGCCCGGCGGTTCTATGAAAAGCACGGCTTCCGTTGGGATGGTACCGAGCGGGTCAGCGAATTCGACGACGCATTGGAAGTGCGTTATGTGAGGGAGTAACCATGGATTTAGCAAAAATCTATATAGAAGAAGATTTATTCCCAAGGGAGATCACAAACTGGATAGAGCGTCCCTACGGTTTCCTGTTTTACAATGACGAAAACAAGGATTCTTACGATTCCAATCATGCCATCATTTTCAGGGATCGGGTGACGGATTTGGCTCAGGTGCTCGAGGATATCGTACAGTTCTACTGCGAAAAGGGCATCTGTCCGAGCATCTATCAATCTATTACTGATGAAGGATATTTTGAACAGATCGGTGACGAACTGACCCGTTATGGTTTCGATTTCTGGACAGAAACCCAGAACTATATGGTCTTGTTGGGAGAAAACAAAATTCAACCTAACCCCAGCATCACTGTGAAGAAAGTCACCCGCTGGGATGATGCCTTTGCTACCCATATTTTTGAAGCGGCTGGCGAACCTTGGGAAATCGATGTTGCCAAAAAGGCTTTGGATAAAGCCAACACATTGTTCTTTGTGGCTTACAATAAAGGTGTGCCTGTAGGCATGACCCATTGCCATGTGGCAGACGGTGTGTGCCGGGTGGATTATCTGCTGGTGGCTACCGATTACCGCAATAAGGGCGTGGGCAGAGCGCTTATCCATTATTTTGTGGAATATTGCGTTCAAAACAACATTGAGACCTGCTATCTGTGGCCCGATGGCGAAACAGCGGAGAAGATTTATCAGGAGGTCGGATTTCGTGTGGTTGCCACGAAACAGGCAGGCCGTGCGGCTTTTCGCACACATTAGGAGGTATCCATGAGCGCAATTCAATTCAAGACCTATTCCCATCCATACTATCAGCAGGTTTGCGACTTTCTGATTACCCTGAATCGGGAGAAAAAGCACATCAACTGGAACTGGGCCCGGTGGGAGTGGATGTACGCCCACCCCTATTGCGATCGGGAAAAGCTGCATACCATTGGTCTGTGGCTGGATGGAGATACCGTTGTGGGCGCAGCCATTTATGACCTGTTCCATGGCGAAGCCTTTTGCGGTGCGCTGGAGGTCTACGAATACCTGCTGCCCGAGATTCTGGAATATGCCTATGCCAATCTGAAGGATGAAAACGGTTTGGGCATTGCTGCCCTGGATGATGATATTTCCATGCAGGAGCAACTTGCCCAGATGGGTTTTCACAAAACGGATCAGACGGAATCGATTCTGTGCCGTGACATGAATGAGCCACTGGATTATGAACTTCCTTCTGGGTTCGCTATTCGGGAGATCCGCTTCCCGGAAGATAATCTGGCCTATCAGACGGTAATTTGGAAAGGCTTCGACCATGAGGGTGATCAGGCGGAGCTGGAGAAAATGCTGGAAAACAAAGTTCTGCCACCCAACCGCAGAAGCGAGCTGTGTCTTGCAGTGGTGGAGAAAGGCGGCGAGTTTGCCGCTCACTGCACCTGCTGGTATGACGAGCGGACGGATTATGCCTATGTGGAGCCTGTCTGCACAATCCCTAAATATCGGGGAATGGGCCTTGGAAAAGCGGTAGTTTTGGAAGCCCTGCGACGCTGCAAAGCCTTGGGCGCAAAGCAGGCTTTCGTAATCTCCGACCAAGAATTCTACAAGAAACTGGGATTTGCACATCATTCAAAATACATCTTTTCAAGAAAATATAAGGAGTGCGGCATGGAAATCTGGGATGCTTACTTTTTCGACGGCACTCTCGCTGGTCAAGATTTGATTCGGGGTGAACCAATATCAGACGGTCTGTACCATTTGGTTAGCGAGATCCTGGTGCGGCATACCGACGGCGATTATCTGCTGATGCAGAGAGATCCCCGGAAACCCAACTATGGCGGATTCTTTGAAGCCACAGCAGGTGGCTCTGCCTTGAAGGGAGAAAACGCACATTCCTGCGCAATGCGGGAACTGCAGGAGGAAACCGGTATCGCAACTGGAACACTCACAAATATCGGACGATTCATATCTCGCGATACGATCTATGAAACCTTCCTCTGCGTTACAGTCTGCGATAAGAACTCCGTTACACTCCAGGAGGGAGAAACCGTATCCTATAAATGGATCAGCGAAGCAGAATTTATTGACTTCGTAAACTCTGATGCCATGATCGATGTTCAGTTCCGGCGCTATCAGCCTTATCTAAAGCAGATAGGATACATCAAATAACGAAGCAGGCCGCCGATACTTGATGTAAAGGCGGTCTGTTACTATATTTATAAAAAAATAGAAATAGTGAAATAAAAAAGTCCTCTTCAAACGTCTAATGGGCAAAGGAGGTGAAGTGGCAGTGACTAATGAAGAATTTGCAAAACGAGTTGAGTCCGTCCGTACCAAGCTCTACAAGACCGCGCTGACTTACTTAGGCAGCGAAGCTCTGGCGATGGATGCCGTGGATGAGGCTGTCTACAAGGCCCTGTGCGGCAAATGGAAGCTCCGTCAGCCGGAATTCTTTGATACCTGGATCACCCGCATCCTGATCAACGAATGCCATAATGAGCTACGCCGGCAAAAGCGGTTTCACCCGCTGGATGAGCTTCCTGAAACAGCTGCGAAGGAGTTCGACTCTCTGCCCCTGAAAGAAGCGCTGCGGCGCCTGCCCAAGGATCTGAAGGATGTCATCATCCTGAGGTTTTTCGGCGGCTACACCGTAGCCGAAACTGCCCAGACGTTACACATACCCGCAGGAACTGTTGCCACCCGTCAGAGGAAGGCGATTCAGTTGCTCCGGCTGGAACTTGAAGAGGAGGTGTCTTCATGAATCGAAAAAATGAGTTTGAGGCTATGATCGAGGAATTGAACCAGCCTGCTCCCGGGCTGGAGACCACTGTGGATCGTGCCTACAAAAGAAAAAGAAAGAGAACTGCCCAGTTGATCGTCCGCCCGCTGGCAGGTCTCGCTGCTTGCTTTGCGGTATTTGTCTTGCTGGTCAACTTCTGCGCGCCGGTTGCTTATGCCTGCAGTTTGGTACCAGGTCTGCGGGAACTGGCTGCAGCTGTGACCTTCTCCCGGTCCCTGACGGATGCCGTGGAAAATGAGTATGTGCAGCCCATGGATCTGTCCCAGACTGATAATGACATTACAGCAGAGGTTGCCTATCTCATCGTTGACCAGAAGCAGGTCAATGTGTTCTACCGTCTGGATTCTAAAAAGTACGAATCTCTGGAAGCAGATCCCGAGGTCTTGAATGCTGATGGTGTACGGCCTGCGTCCTGTGGTTACAGCAGCACGGGATTTGGTGCTGAGA
>JAFOBK010000276.1 GCA_017381835.1 Oscillospiraceae bacterium
CTGTCTCTTACGGTCAATCCGGAAAAGCAGGCCGCCGTGGAGATCCAGCGTCTTTTGAAGTATCCCGGCTTCCTCCGCCGCGAGACCTTTGCCAAGGGCCGGGTGGAAATTGTGGAGCTGCGTATCGATTCCAAAAGCAAGCTTTGCAATGTGACACTGGGGAACCTGGGCAGCGTTGTAAAGTGCCGGGTCCTGGTGTGCGCGGTCCTTCGTGACGGCGCAGCCATCGCCCCCAGCGGCAACTTTGTTTTGCGTGAGGGGGACCGCATCTTCGTCACCGCCCCTACCGAGAGCCTTACCGTTCTTTTGCGGAACCTGGGTATTATCACCCGCCCCGTCAAGCGGGCTATTCTCTGCGGCGGCGGCCGGGTCAGCTACTATCTGGCCCAGCTCCTTTCCCGGGACGGCGTCTCTGTCCAGCTGATCGAGCGCAATCACGACCGCTGCATAGAGCTTGCCTCCATGCTGCCTGACGTCAGCGTCCTTCACGGAGATGCAACCAGCCAGGCCCTGCTGGAAAGTGAGGACATCTCCGCCGCCGACGCCCTGGTGACCCTGACCGGCCTGGACGAGCTGAACATGGTCATTTCCCTTTACGGCTCCAGCCGGGGTGTGCCTCAGATCGTCACCAAGCTGGGCCGCATGGACTCCACCGGCATCGTGGCAGACCTGCCCCTTGGCAGCGTGGTCTATCCCAAGGAGCTTTGCTCCAACACCATCGTCCGCTATGTCCGGGCCATGCAGAACCAGGCCGGCGCGGCCATCTCGGTCCACGCCATCGCAGACGGCCAGATGGAAGCCGTGGAATTTTTGGTGGATGAAAACACAGCCCACTGCGGCGTCCCCCTGAAGGACCTGCGGCTCAAGCCTAACGTTCTGATCGCCAGCATCACCCGTGCCGGTAAAACAGAGATCCCCGGCGGCAATTCCTGTTTCCAAAAGGGTGACACCGTCATCCTGGTAACGCCCACACAGCGCCATCTGCTGCAGCTCAACGACATTTTTGCTTCCTGATGAGGACTTGTTATGAACTATAAAATGATGGGGCAATTCGTTGCCAAGATCGTAGGCGTGGAGGCCGTGTTTATGCTGCCGGCGCTGCTGATCAGCCTTTTTTGCGGCGAATCCGCCGCAGTCCGGGGCTTTCTATGGGCCTTCGCAGCCATCGCCGTAGTAGAGCTGGTCCTCTTTGCCACCTGCCGCCGCCCGGAGCGGGGCTTTCACGAAAAAGAGGGGCTGGTGAGCGTTGGCATCGGCTGGTTTGTGCTGAGTCTTTTAGGCTGCCTGCCTTTCTATTTCTCCGGAGCCATTCCCAGCTATGTGGACGCTTTTTTTGAGATCGTCTCCGGTTTCACCACCACCGGTGCCTCTATTTTGCCGGAGGTGGAGAGCTTGCCAAAGGGCATCTTGTACTGGCGCAGCTTCAGCCACTGGCTGGGCGGCATGGGCGTGCTGGTATTCCTGCTGGCTATCGCCCCCGGCAGCGGAAGTGACGGTTTTACCATGCATCTGCTGCGGGCCGAGAGCCCGGGTCCCAGCGTGGGAAAGCTGGTGCCCCGGATCAAGAAAACGGCGAGTATCCTGTATTTGATCTATATCGCCATGACCCTTTTGAACATTTTCTTCCTGCTGCTGGGCGGGATGCCTTTGTTCGACTCTGTCTGTACCGCTCTTGGCACGGCCGGCACCGGCGGTTTTGGCATCAAAAACGACTCCATGGCCAGCTACTCTCCCTATCTGCAAAATGTGACGACCATCTTTATGTTCCTCTTCGGTGTGAACTTCAGCTGCTACTACCTGCTGCTGATCAAGGAGTTTTTCTCCGTGTTCCGGGATGAGGAGCTGCGCCTCTATCTCGGTCTGGCTCTCGGTTCCATCGCCGTCATCGCGTTGAACATCCGAGCCCTGTACCAGACCTGGGAAGAAGCCATTCGCCACTCCGCCTTCCAGGTGGCCACCGTGATGACCACCACCGGCTACGCCACCACGGATTTTGATTTGTGGCCCAGCTTTTCCAAAGCCATTTTGCTCATCTTGATGGTGGTAGGCGCCTGCGCCGGTTCCACCGGCGGCGGTCTGAAGTGTATCCGGGTTCTGCTGCTGGTCAAGAGCCTGCGGCGCAACATCCGCCAGGTCATCCGTCCCCGGAAGGTCCAGGTGGTCCGCAGCAACAACCAGGTGGTAAATGAGACGATCCTGGATAACACCAATGCCTATCTGGCAGCTTACGTTATCATTATTATTGCAAGCTTCCTGGTCGTCTCCCTGGACAATTTCTCCACCATGACCAACTTCTCTGCCGTCATCGCCTGCTTCAACAACATCGGCCCCGGCCTTGAAGCTGTAGGACCCACCTGCAACTACGGTGCTTTCTCCACCCTTTCCAAGCTGGTGCTGTCCTTCGATATGCTGGCAGGCCGTCTGGAGATCTTCCCCATTCTGGCGCTGTTCTCCCGCAGCACCTGGAACAACCGCTGAACACAACCGCCATACGCAAAAAAGGACGCCTTCTGAACTGCACCCCATTTGTTAGACAAGTATGGTATACTTGTACTAAGAAATGGGGTGTTTTTCTATGCCAAAGGGAGTACCGTATCCGGGGGAATTCAAACAGATGGTTGTAGAAACCATGCGCAACGAAAAATTGGGGTGCGTAGAGACTGCAAAGCGATTTGGAGTTGCAAAGCAGCGGGTGTGCGACTGGGAACGAATCTATTTGACTGAGGGACCGGAAGCACTTCATATCGACCGGCGAGGGCGTGGAACCAAAGGGAATTCCCAGGACAGACCACTAAAATTTGATAAGAAGCTGGAAGAAGATCTGCTGGCAGAGAATCAGCGTTTAAGAGCGGAGGTCGCATACTTAAAAAAATTGCAAGCCTTGGTTTTGGAAGAAGCGCAACACAGGAGCAAAAAACAAAGGTGATTCTGGAACTAAGGCGAGAATTTAGGATAGATGTGTTGCTGGAAATCATAGAGCTGCCCCGGTCTACTTTTTACTATCACAGCAGGCGGCAGAACGAAGTGGATAAGTATGCCCGAGCCAAAGAAGAGATTGCTGCTATCTACCATGAAAACAGGGGAAGATATGGTTATCGTCGCATCACAGATGAATTGCATAACCGAGGTATCCTGCTGAATCACAAGACTGTTCAGCGGTTAATGAAAGAGTTAGGGCTTATTTGCCGCATTAGAATGAAAAAATATCGCTCTTATAAGGGAGAACAGGGAACTACGGCAGACAATGTTCTGCATCGCGAGTTCCGTGCAGAGAAACCGAACCAGAAGTGGGTCACGGATGTAACGGAGTTTCGCCTGTTTGGGCAGAAACTGTATCTGTCCCCGATTCTTGATTTGTGCAGTGGTGATATTGTGAGCTACACATTATCCCACAGTCCCAATCTGCCAATGGTGATTACTATGCTTGAGCAAGCCTTTGCTAAGATACCAGACAACACAAAACTGTTGCTCCATTCTGATCAAGGTTGGCACTACCGACACAAACGATATGTTGAAATGCTGCAGACGAAGGGCGTTCGACAGAGCATGAGCCGAAAAGGCAACTGCTACGATAACGCTGTGATGGAAAATTTCTTTGGACATCTCAAGAGTGAGTTGCTCTATCTGCAAGAGTTCGAGTCCATGGATCACTTCAAACAAGAACTGATTGAATACATCGATTACTACAATAACAGGCGTATCAAGGCAAGACTAAAGGGCTTGCCGCCTGCATTACACAGACAGCAAGCCCTTTCGGCTGCTTGAATAATTTATGTTAGAAATATTTGTCTAACTTTTTGGGGTCACTTCATTCCGGCGTCCTTTTCTTTTTTAGGGCTTTTTCGGTTCTGACACGCCTTTGCGGCCCTTGCCAACCGCTACCACCACATCCATCATCGTGGTGGAGATCACCAGGGCGATACCGCCGTACACCGCGTTCATCAGATTTCCGAAAACCACAGCATAGGCCACGATGACCACCATATCCACCACCAAGCAGATCCTGCCCAGGGACAGTCCCTTCGCCTTCTCCCGGATGATCCAGGCCGCCAGCTCCGTGCCTCCGGCGGTGGTCTCCTCCCGGTACATCAGGCCCGTGGTGGTGCCGATCACAAATCCGCCGCAAACGGCATAAATCAAAGGCGGTCCCGGTGGAAAGGTATGGATAATGGCAAAAAAGTCGATCAGCACGGAGCTTAAAATCATGCCCATCAAAGAGCCGAAGAA